>JAKOTC010000166.1 GCA_029776465.1 Bacillota bacterium | reverse complement strand
TGTTGGGACCACGGACGACGGTAAGGTTTTTAGCCTCCTCCTCGCTTGCGGGCAGGATCACCATATTGTCATCAGCCTCATAATGGGTGGGAAGAGTAATATGGATGGATTCGCCCAATTCGCGGGGATCGGTCAAAACGCCGGTAATGGCGGAAAGCGCCGCCGTCTCGGGGCTGACCAAATAAACCTGCGCATCGGCCGTGCCCGAACGTCCTTCAAAGTTGCGGTTGAAGGTGCGAAGGCTGATGCCTCCCGAACAGGGAGCCTGCCCCATGCCAATGCAGGGTCCGCAGGCAGATTCCAAAATTCTGGCGCCCGCGGCAATCATATCTGCCAGCGCCCCGTTTTTGGCCAGCATACCGTAAACCTGTTTCGAGCCGGGCGCTATTGCCAAGCTGACATCGGGATGAACGGTTTTACCCTTCAAAATAGCCGCTACACGCATTAAATCCAGGTAGGATGAATTGGTGCAGGAACCAATCAGCACCTGGTCCACCTTGAGCTTGCCGATGCTCTGAACGCTCTCCACGTTGTCAGGGCTGTGGGGCTTGGCGGCCATGGGCTGAATCTCGGAGAGATCCAGCTCGAGAACTTCATCATACACCGCGTCGGCATCGGCCTCCAACGGAACAAAGCAGTCTCCGCGGCCCTGCGCCTCCAAAAAGCTTTTGGTGATCTCGTCGGAGGGGAAGATAGAGGTAGTGGCACCCAGTTCGGTCCCCATATTGGTGATGGTGGCGCGTTCGGGAACAGAAAGGGTTTTAACCCCTTCCCCGCCGTATTCGATGATTTTGCCCACGCCGCCCTTGACCGAAAGGCGCTTCAAAATTTCCAAAATAACATCCTTGGCCGATACCCAGGGATTCAATTTGCCGATCAGATTGATGCGGACCATCTTAGGCATCGGAATGTAATAGGTTCCGCCACCCATGGCGACCGCAACATCCATTCCGCCCGCGCCGAAGGCCAGCATGCCCAGACCGCCGCCTGTGGGAGTATGGCTGTCCGATCCGATCAGGGTTTTGCCGGGCACTCCGAAACGCTCTAAATGAACCTGGTGGCAGATGCCGTTGCCGGGACGTGAATAAAGAATGCCATATTTTTTTGCGATGCTCTGGATAAACCGGTGGTCATCCGCATTCTCGAAACCGGTTTGGAGCGTGTTGTGATCGATATATGCAACGGAAAGCTCGGTTTTAACCCTGGGAATCCCCATGGCTTCAAACTCAAGATAGGCCATGGTGCCGGTTGCATCCTGGGTCAAAGTCTGGTCAATGCGCAACCCGATTTCGGTTCCGGGCTTCATTTCGCCTTCCACTAAATGTGCTTTTATGATTTTTTCTGCAAGGGTATACCCCATTTAACATTCTCCTTTATCTTAGCTTAAATTATATTATAAAGCCTTTTCATAAGTGTGTCAAGATTTTAACTCTCTCGATAAATTGCAGGAACCGCTCAAGAAACTTGCATATCTTTCACTCTTCATCTTGAAACAGAAGCCCCTCAACCCTATCCGAACAGGGTCATCTGGGCACTTTCGGGCATCCCGTCCAGCACGCCGTTTTCAGCCAGTATTTCAATCACGGTCTTGCTGACCTTAGCTGCCTGCTGGAATTCGTCGATGGAATAAAAGACTTTGTGTTCCTTCCGCGCTTCCACAATGCTTTGGGCCGCATTTTCTCCCAAGCCTTTCAAAGCGCTAAAGGGTAAACGAATTTTGCCATCCTCGATTTTATAATTGGTGGCCTCAGACTTATAAAGGTCAACCGGCAAAAACTCGATTCCTCTTGCCAAAGCCTCCACCAGAATCTGCAGGATATCCCGCTGATCCAGCTCTTTTTGTTTGGCTTCCTTTCCCTTGGCGTCTATTTCGGCGATACAGCGCTTGGTATATTCAATGCCCCGCAGCGCACACTCCGGATCGACATCCTGGCCTTTAATGGAAAGGGTCACCGCATAAAACTCCAGAGGCTTATAAACCTTAAACCAGCCCATACGGATGGCGGAAATAACATAAGCGGCGGCATGGGCTTTGGGAAACATATATTGAATTTTCAGGCAGGAATCAATATACCATTGGGGCACTCCGTGGGCCCGCATATCCTCCATCATTTCCTCGGTCAAAAGGGTTTTGGCGTTGCCTTTACGAACAATCTCGGTAATTTTAAAGGCCATTTTGGGATCCATACCTTTGTGGATGAGGTAAAGCATGATATTGTCACGGGTTCCGATAACCGTTGAAATCGTGCATATTCCCTGCTTGATCAGTTCCTGCCCATTGTCCAGCCAAACGCCCGTTCCATGGGAAAGACCGGATATCTGAAGCAGGTCGGAGAAGTTCTTGGGCTGAGCTTCCATCAGAATCTGTCTGACAAAGGGGGTTCCCATCTCGGGCAAAGCAAGCGTACCGGTTTGGCAGTTGATCTGTTCAGGAGTGACGCCAAGGGGCTCTGTACTGGTGAAAAGCTTCATCACCTGCGGATCGCTCATGGGGATATCCTCCGGTCTGATGCCGGTCAGGTCCTGCAAATGCTTGAGGAAGGTGGGAATATCGTGTCCCAGATTATCCAATTTCAAAATGGTGTCATGAAGGGCGTGGAAGTCAAAATGGGTGGTAATGGTGTTTTTCCCTGCGTCATCGGCCGGATACTGAACCGGGGTGAAATC
>JAKOTC010000165.1 GCA_029776465.1 Bacillota bacterium | reverse complement strand
TGCTGCTCACCGCCGGACATTTCGCTGGGCATATGGTTCATTCGCTTGCTCAGTCCCACCAGAGCCAGGCACTCCTCGGCTCTTTTCTTGCGCTGAATGGCGGATTTCATACCGTAAACCCGAAGCAGAAACTCAATGTTTTCATAAGCGGTCATCATACCGATCAGAGCGGTGGACTGGAAGACAAATCCGAAATCCTTTCTGCGGAGCTCATCCCGTCTGGCGTCGGACATTTGGGCGATATCGTTGCCATTGAACCAAACGCTTCCCTTCGTGGGGCGGTCCAGCGCTCCCAGCATGTTTAGCAGTGTGGTTTTTCCGGAACCGGAACGGCCTCTGAGAATGGTCAGCCGACCCTTCTCAATCTCAAGATCGACCCCGTTCAAAGCGTGGACCACACCACCGGGGGTGTCAAACTCTCTTGTAAGGCCTTGAGTTTGTATGATTGTAGCCATGTGTGGCATCCTCCTTTTGGCGTATTGGGAGAGATTAGTCCTCGCCGAGCTTGAGGGCCTGATCCATCTTCATTGAGGAAATCATGCGGGTTAAAACCAGCGTTGCGGAGACCAGCATGATGCCGATGATTGCATAAATCTTCAGATAGTCGCCCCGTTCGAAGAAGGGACGGAAGGGCAGTACCTGACTTTCGATCCGTGTTACCGAGTCGAAGAGAGGCACAAAGAGGTCGCTGGTTATAATACCAAGCACCAGCCCCACAAAAATCGCACAGGCGGAGATTAAAATCTGCTCGCTGATAATCATTCCGATAATGCTTTTCAACCGGATGCCTATCGCTCGGAAAATGCCAAACTGAAGGGTTCGGCTGTGTATGGAAAGAATCCAGTAAATCAGGAATCCGATCATGGAGATCAGCATGGTAATGATAAATACCAGTGTCAGCATTCCGTTGATGCCTTGCAGCATGGGGTCGTTTTTCAGTTTGACAATGTTTTGAGAGGTCCAGAGGATATTGGTCACATCCACTGCGCCTTTAATGTCATTGGTGAGCTTGGTAATATCGGAATCCGCCGATCTTTTAAACCAGATCTCATATCCGTCAAAGGGGAAAACCTTTTGCAGAGTATCGATATTGAGGATGGCCAAGGAGTGATGGGTGGCAGTTCCCTGGCTGTCATAAGTGGTTTTAATGTAGCCCGGCCAGTAGTCCACAAAAGCATATACCACGCATTCCAGGTTGCCCTGACCTTTACAGTTGAGGGTGATTTTATCGCCCACGTTGATGTTTTTGGCCTTGAAATCCGAGGAGAGAATAACGGCGTTGGGCGCCCCGTTGATGAGATTGAGGTACTGATTAATATGGTAGGGTCTCAACAGATCGCTGCGCATATAGGCGGTTTGGCCAAAGGAGCTGGGTTCAATGCCCATCACCGTGAGGTTTATGCCCGAGACCCCTAAAATATTGTAGGAGTGGTTGCCAGGGAAGTAGACCGTTGTGGCGGCCTCGATCCCATCAATCGAACGGAAGGCGTTCAAATCCTGAAATTTGAATTTGCCGCCCACCACCTTTGTGGTATCCGTTGTGGCTATTTCACCTTTGTTCCAGTCATAACCCGCCCAGTTGATTTTAACAACGCCGTCAGCCCCTTCTGAATAGAGAATACGGGTTTCATTGTTCACATTCAGCGTACGGGCTGCGTTTGCCGAGAAAAGGCCGGTGGAGATGGAGTAGATGATGAATAGCATGACAAAAATTTCTTTTCCTTTGGAGCGGCTGACCCGGATAAAGGAAGAATAAAGAACCGGAGTCCAGAATTTCCGCCCCAGGAAGAAGA
>JAKOTC010000164.1 GCA_029776465.1 Bacillota bacterium | reverse complement strand
TCCTCATTGGTCTCGCCGGGTTCCTTGGACATCTCGCGGTGGAGATTCATCCGGGACAGATTGAAGTCACCAATCAGTCTTTGAAGTTCGGTGTCTGCATCGTTGGCCTCGTGTGCCTGATTGTATTTGAGAAAACGCTCGTCTCCCATCAGTTCGTGTGCCAGCTCGATGGTTTTTGCGATAATTTTATCCATTTTGTTACTCCTTTGTTTTTTCCTGATATATCAAGCTGCCTATGCGGCAGCCGTATCGGCTTTCCTATGAAAATTTTAAACCAAAACCCCGTCCACCCAGTGGCGGGAGGCCGAAGTCAGCTTCACCTGGGCAAACTGACCCATCAGACTCTCCGGCGCCTCTTCGATCCGAACCCTCAGCACACCGCTGTCCTTTCCGGTCAACCGGCCGGTTTTGGGGTCTGTGCCGTCCACCAGCACCCGGACCGTGCGTCCGACGGCTGCCCGGTGTTTGGCTTCCATAATCTCGTCCTGAAGGGCCACCAGCCTGGAAAACCAGCGGCTTTTCTCCTCGGCCGGAATCGGGTCGTCCATCCTCTCGGCGGGGGTTCCCTTCCGCTTGGAATAGATAAACATAAACAGCGAATCGAAACCCACGGTTTTCACCAGCTCCAGGGTTTTTTCAAAGTCTTCCTCGGTTTCGCCGGGGAACCCCACGAT
The DNA here is from genome assembly GCA_029776465.1 of Bacillota bacterium. GTDB lineage: Bacteria > Bacillota > Clostridia > Oscillospirales > JAKOTC01 > JAKOTC01. The sequence goes on along the minus strand of JAKOTC010000164.1, from coordinate 1,812 downwards.
GATGTCGCTGGTCAGGGCGATGTCGGGCATCAGCTCGCGGACCTGATGAATTTTCTCCAGATAGGCTTCGGCGGTATATTTCCGGTTCATGGCTTTGAGAATCTGGTCGCTGCCCGCCTGAACCGGCAGGTGGAGATGACGGGCGGCCTTGGGGCTTTCGGCCATGGCTTTGAAAAGCTCCGGTGTGGCATCCTTGGGATGGCTGGTCATAAACCGCACCCGGAAGTCTCCCTCCAGCCCGCAGATGGAACGGAGCAGGTCGGGGAACCCGGGCGCCCCCTCCAGATTTTTGCCATAACTGTTGACATTCTGGCCCAGCAGAGTGATTTCCTTGTATCCGGCGGCCACAATGTCGGAAGCCTCCCGCAGAATATCCCCCGGGCGACGGCTGCGCTCCCTTCCCCGGACATGAGGCACGATGCAATAGCTGCAGAAGTTATCGCAGCCGTTCATTATCGGAAGCCAAGCGTGAATCGAATCCGAACGAAGCACCGGCAATCCCTCGGCCACCACCCCTTCGCTCTCGGGCAGCTCGTAGACCCTTTGCTTTTCTTTCATAACACGGAAAAGCAGCTCGGGAAACCGGTGAAGCACATGGGTTCCCATCACCAGGTCAATATAGGGAAAGCTTTTATACAGCTTATCGGCCACACTTTTTTGCTGAACCATACACCCTGCGATGGCCAAAATCAACTCTTTGTTGCGGTTTTTTAAATGCTTCAGGGCTCCGGCGTTGCCGTAGACCCGATCTTCGGCGCCCTCACGGACTGCGCAGGTGTTATAGAGGATAAAGTCTGCTTCCTCTACGGATTCGGCTCTGCCATAACCCATCTGGGCCAGCATGCCGTCGATTCGTTCTCCGTCGCTGACATTCTGCTGACATCCGTAAGTATGGGTGTATGCCAAACGGCGTCGGCCGGTACGGGCAAAATATTCGGCGTTCTCTTCGGCGATCTGGTCAATATAGATCTGCTGACGAGCCAGTTCGTCGGGAGAAATGCGGGTAATTTCCTTCATGGAGGCTATCCTTTCAAGGGCTGCACCAGCCGATTTGTCCGCCAAACCTGCAAATTTCTTCCCTCGCATGGCATCCGCGGCTTTTGGCTTGCAACCTGATTATTATTCTCATACCATTTCATTATAGCCATTTTCGACCCTTTTTGTCAACTATGCCGCCTGTCTTCTTTCTGGAATCCGGATATTAAAGAAGGATTTTGTCTTACTCGGATGCAGGCGGAGGATTTTGCCACCGCTTCCGGCTTTACCTTTTTGCAACGCTATGGTATACTGACAATGAAAAATTCGTTGTAAACCGAAAGCGAGGACATTGTGAAAAAAAAGCTGTATAACATCCTTCCTGCGCTGTTGATGGCCGTTATCCTTGCGACTGTAATACCCTCTCTTTACGATGCTCTATCCCGGTCCGAACCGAATCCCGGCGATGGAGTAAGCTCTGCTGTCTCAACCCAAACGGCTCAAATTGAAAGCAGCGTTTCGGAGATAACTTCGTCCGGAGAGCCGGTATCCGAGAATCCGGTTTCTGCAGTCAGTAAAATCGAATCTGAATATATAAGCCCAGCGGTATCTTCCGCCCCCTCCTCGGAGGTTAAAATTGTCCCCCCCTCATCCGCTCCCTCCTCTCTCCCGGCATCCAAAGCGGTCTCATCCCCGGCCCCTTCCTCAAAAGCGTCCGGCTCTTCAAAGTCCTCCGAGGTTTCAAGCGCTGTACCGTCATCCGCCCCGCCGTCATCTTCCATGGAAGCATCCTCGGCTTCCACCCATTCTTCCTTTGTATCCGAGGTGGTTCGCCTG
>JAKOTC010000163.1 GCA_029776465.1 Bacillota bacterium | reverse complement strand
TATCCTTCTTATAATAAGTGCCCGCATGAAAAAGCTGTATAGAGCCCAATGGAAAAAGGATGGGCAAAAGGACGGAAAGGAAGGCTGGCCCCCTTGCCAATCTCCCCTTTGCCGTGATATGATAGAAAAAAACAAAGGAGACCCTTATGATTACTCCCGAGCATCTGGAGCGGTTTAACGAGATCATCGACAATTGCAAAGCCCTGGTGGAGCAGGTTCCGGCCGAGCCGGAGAAGAGCTTTGAATATGTCCTGCTCCAGCTGTACGGCAAAACCCTGCTGACCCTCTGCGAGATCAGCGCCCTGCTGGAGAGCGGCTACCCGGAGGGGGCGATGGCCCTGGCGCGGAACACCTATGAAAACCTGGTGGTCATGACCTATCTCTGCAAAAATGCCGAGGACACCGGTCTGATCCAGCGCTTCTTCGATGATTACAGAATCAAAACCTGCAAGGACCATATCCAATACCTCAAATGGAATATCGAGGTAGGCAACGACACCCCCCTCATCCGGGAGCTGCTGGAGCTTCGCCAGGCCGAGTATAACGACCTGCTGGAGCAGTATCAGGACTTCACCCGCATCCGCTATGAAAAGCCCTACTTTGACCACTACTGGTGGGTGGGCAAGCCCACCAGCTTCAACCGGCTCTGCGAGCAGGCCGGCTTTGACGACAACTTCTTTTACAACCTCTCCTGCTACCGGGTCCACGCGGGCATCACCGGCTCCATGGTCCGCTTCGGCGAGCAGGCGGACCGTCCCCTCATCGGACCCACCCGGGCCGGCAAGGAGATGCCCCTCTACTTCTCCCTCCTCAACCTCATCACCCAGACCCGGATCTTCTGCGCCTATAACGAGCTGGACTGCTCTTATATCAACGGCCTCTTCGAAGATCTTAACCGGGACCTCATCGAAGCCTTCGAATCCCTGAACGAATAATATTCCAAAACAAAAACAGCCCCCGCCGGGAGGCTGTTTTTTATATCATAAAGGGGTTTGCCGCCAAGCGGCGAGGAGCATCGCTCCCGGCCGATTCTCCATTCTCCATTAAATCGTCACGTCCCTGATCCACTTTTTAGACAGCAGGCCGGGAACGGAGATCAACAGCTTAAAGAGCTCGTCCGAATAGAAGACCAGCAGGATAAAGACGGGGGGAACATGGAAGACAAAGACCGCCAGCGCCATCAGGGGCACCGAGCCCAGCCACATGGGCAGCAGATCCATCACCAGCGCCCGGTTGGGATCGCCGCCGCCCCGGAAGACGCCCACCGCCACCGGCGTGTTGAAGTTGCGGAAGACGGAGACAAAGCAGAGGGAATAGAAGAACATCCGGCAGAGGGTCTGGGTCTCCTCGGTGATGTTGAAGGGCAGCATGATGATGTCATAGGTACCCAGCAGCAGGCCGGTAAAGACCAGACCGATGGCGATGCTGGCGCCGGTCAGCTTGACGGCGTACTCATAGGCGTGGTGCCGACGGCCCGCTCCGATCTCGCAGCCGATGATGATGGCGGCGGCGTTGGACAGACCGAAGGCGAAGATGGAGGAGAGCCGCTCGATGTTGGTCACCACATTATAGGCGGCCAGAACCTGGCTGCCCATCTGCCCCAGAATGGCCACCTGAACGCTGACCCCCGCGCTCCAGAGGGATTCGTTCAGCACCACCGGCAGGCTGTATTTGATGAATTTGAACACCATCTCCCGCTGGATGCGGAAGAGCTGCCGCAGCTTCCAGCCCAGCATTTTGCGGTTCAGCCAGACCAGATAGGTCAGCAGGCAGCTAAACTCCACCACACGGGAGATCAGGGTGGCGATGGCGGCGCCGGCGACTCCCAGCTCGGGCATCCCCAGATTGCCGAAGATCAAACACCAGTTCAAAAAGGTATTCACCCCGATGGAAACCACCGAGAAAATCAGCGGGGGAACGGTTTTGCCCACCGTCCGGACCACTCCCACCGTCAGGGTGGTCAGGGCGGAGAAGATAAAGGAGGGCGCAACCCAGACCAGATAGTCCACCGCCTGAGCGATGACCGGAGCCTCGTTGGAGAAGATCCCCGAAATCGGTCCCGGGAAGGCCAGATTGATAGCGGCAAACAGGGCGGAGTACACCGCTCCGATCAGCATGGAGAGCCCGAAAACCCTGCCCACGGCCTCCTTGTCCCCCTTCCCCCAGTATTGGGCGATGAGAACCGAAGAGCCGCTGGAGATGCCGAACATGGACACGGTGAACAGGAAAAAGATCTGTCCCCCGATGCCTACCGCCGCAATGCTGGTCTCTCCCAGCCGGCCCACCATGATGGTGTCCACCAGGTTCAGCGCGTACCCCACCAGGTTCTGCAGGGCGATGGGCAGCGCCACCAGCCGGATTTTATTCCATAACTCGCGAAGAGTGATCTGACCTTTCAAATAAACACAACCTTACTTTTATTTGTTTATGGTACTTTTCTTTGAAAGAAAAGTACCAAAAGAACAACTTGCCGGCTCTTCAGCAAATGCCGGGCGCACTGCGCCCCCTAAAAAAATCAGGGCGATGATCCACCGTCCTGATTGACTGTTCTATTATAACTGTTTTCGCGACCCCTGGCAAGCCTTTATATCCCATTCTTTCGACAAACAGCCAAGAAGATTATTCCAAAAAGGGAGCCGCAACGCTCCGGCGCTGTGGCTCCCTTGGTATATGCAGATATCAACTCAGTCCAGATGGAAGGCGACTTCCAGCTCCTTAATCTCTTTGTCGCTGATCTTAAAGACCTCGCCCATCAGACGGGCGGAGATCAGGGCCTTAGCGGAATACTCCATGACCTCCAGACGGTCGAAGGCGTTCAGCAGGTCAGTGCCGGCCACCATAATGCTGTCGTTCTCCACAATGACCACCGGGTTGCGCATGCTGATTTCCGAAGCGGTCATATCGGGCTGGAGGAAGGTGCAGCCGAAGGGCAGCTTATGGATGGTGCGCAGCAGGATATAGGCCTCGGGGATCAGGCGGGTGTCCAGCTCCTGATCGGTCAGGGCGAAGGCCATGGAATAGGGGGGATGGGCCACGATGATGGAGTTGATGTCGGGATTTCTGGCAT
>JAKOTC010000162.1 GCA_029776465.1 Bacillota bacterium | reverse complement strand
GTCAATATCCGCCATGCCGGGAAGGTCGCGGGCCTCCGTGGCTTCGTCCAGCGCATGGGCCAGATCGGCGTTTTCAATAATGGTGGGGCGCAGAAGAGAATCCGTTTGCCGGATCATCAGGTCGATATAAAAATTGTCGGCATCGGGCTGATAAAGGCTTTTTTTGAAATAGTTCTTATTATCCGTATAGTCCACCGAGCAGGCGGTCAGCTGCCGCCCTTCTTCTTTGTATTTCTTTGCCGCATAGTGGGTGATGATGCTGGAGTCCAGCCCGCCGGAAAGGAAGCAGCAGAGGGGAACATCGGACACCAGCTGGCGGGTAATGGCATCCTCAATCAGCCATGCGGTTTTTTCAATGGTTTGCGCCGGGCTGTCGGTGTGTTCGGCTGCCTTTAATGACCAGTACGCCCAGGTGGTAAAGCCCTGTCGGCTGAAATAGCCGCACTCGCCGGGCTTTAACTCTTTGATTCCTTTAAAGATTGCCTGACCGGGGGTTCTGCCCGGCCCCAGGAACAGGATCTCCGCCAGCCCTTCTTTTCCGATCACCGGTTTGATCATGGGGTTGGCCAGCAGGCTTTTGATTTCCGAGCCGAAGATGAGACCACCCTCATAGAGGTAATAAAACAGGGGTTTTACTCCCATCCGGTCCCGGGCCAGGAAGAGGGTTTGTTCCCGGCTGTCCCAGACGCCGAAGGCAAAGATTCCGTTCAGCCTGTCAAGGCATTGGTCTTTCCATTGACAAAAGGCCGCCAGCAGCACTTCGGTGTCAGAATGCCCTTCGAAGCTCCATCCCAGGCTTTCAAGTTCTTTTCGCACTTCGGATGTATTATATAATTCGCCGTTATAGGTCAGAATATAAACTTGATCGCCCACAACCCGCTTCATGGGCTGAGCCCCGTGCTCGATATCGACGACTGCCAGCCTGCAGTGCAGGATACGGCAGTGTGTCTCGGTATATTGTCCTCCCGCGTCGGGTCCACGACGGGTCAGGGTGTTTTGCATACGCTCTGCGATGATATTTTCTTCCCGCAAATCCTTATAAAAATCGATCCAACCTGCGATTCCGCACATTAAAAATTCCTCCGTCCACAAAATAAGGATGCTGCAAAAGCAACATCCTTGTTGTGATAGTATATGTAGAAAATCGGGGGATTGATACCGTTTGCGGATTGCCCCCTAAAAAATATCGAATTTACATGGCACTGCCGATCAGGCTGTAGATGCCGAACATGGGCAAAACCATGGAGATGACCACGGTTCCTACAATAGCGGCGATGATGACGGTCATGGTGGGCTCCATCAGGGAAGAGAGCATTTTGATGGATTCGTTGGTTTGCTCTTCATAGAGTTCGGCCATTTTGGTCAGGGTTTCGGGAAGCATACCGGATTCCTCGCCGGTTCGAATCATGGAGAGCAGCAGCCGGTCGAAGGGATTGTTTTTATCCATGGCGGCCGAGATGGTGGAACCGACCCGGATATCCTCCAACACCCCAAAGAGCAATTTTTTAACATAAGGGTTTTTGATGGTATTGGCGGCGACACGAAAACCGTCGGTGATGTCAATGCCGGCCAGGGACATGGAGGAGAGGATCTCGCAGAAACGGGCCGCATAGATGCGCTTGAGCAGTTTGCCGATCACCGGAAGCCTCAGCTTAAATTTCCCCAGGCCGATCCGAAACTCTTCGGAGTATTTTTTGATGGACTGCCAGATGAGGATGAGAATGGCGACCGCGATGGGAATGGTGTACCACCGGTGAACCATAAAATCGGAAAAAGCAATCATGGCCTTGGTAATGGCGGGCAGTTCCGAATCAAACCCGCTGTAAATCATCACAAAACGGGGCAGGACGAATACGCTGATGGTAATGACCATGGCGGCCGTCAAGCAAAGCAGAAAGATGGGATAGCCCGAGGCGCCCCGAATCTTGCTTCTCAGCTGCAGCTCTTTATTCATGGTTTTGGCGATCCGGTCAAAGGCGGTATCCAGCCGGCCGTCCGCTTCCCCCGCTTCGATCATGCTCAGCATGATGTCGGGAAAGGTCTTGAATTTCCGCATGGCTGCCGAGAGGCGGACGCCCAGATGAAGGTCCATGCGGACGGCTTCCAGAATCTTTTTCAGCGTTCGGTCGCTTTCCTCCAGGGTCAAGATATCCATGGCGGTGGTCAGGGGCACGCCGGAGCGGATCATAATTGCCATCTGATTGGCAAAGGTCAGCATCTTTTTGCGGCTGACTTTCTTTTTGTGAATATCTATCAGCGTGATGTCCCGGGTGAGAATGCTTTCGTTTTTCTCAATCAGTACCTGCTGCACATCGGTGACGGAAAGGGGAAAGAGCCCTTGCTCCTGAAGCTTTTGAATGGCCTCAATCTGGTTTTCCGCTTCAATTGAGCCCTTGACCTTTGATTTCGAGGCATTCTCTGCGATATATTTGAAAGTCAAATCTTCCAACCCCCTTGCGGATTAGCTTTTGATTTTATATTCGGCGGCGACTTCGGCGGTGACGATGCCGTCGGCAACCAGATGATTCAGGCTCATATTCAGCGTCATCATTCCCTCGCTGCGGCCGGTTTGGATGGACTGGTTGATCAGCGGGATCTTGTTTTCCCGGATCAGGTTGGAAATGGCGTTGTTGACATACATGGTTTCAAAGGCGCCGATTCGACCGCTGCGGTCTTTTCGGGGCAGCAGGCGCTGGGAGATGACCGCCCGCAGGGAGGTGGAAAGCTGGGAGCGAATCTGGGATTGCTGGTTGGGCGGAAAGACGTCGATCAGTCGGTCAATGGTTTTGGCCGCGCCCACCGTGTGCAGGGTGGAAAACACCAGATGCCCGGTTTCGGCGGCGGTTAAGACAATGGAAATCGATTCGATATCCCGCATCTCGCCCACAAAGATGATGTCGGGGTCTTCCCGCAGGGTGGAGCGAAGGGCGGCGGCATAGCTTTTCGTGTCCCGGCCAATCTCACGCTGATTGATGATGGATTTGATCGGATGGTGGGTATATTCAATGGGGTCCTCAATGGTGACGATATGATAGCTGTTTTCCTTATTGAATTCATTGAGAATAGAGGCGATGGTGGTGGATTTACCGCTTCCGGTAGGCCCTGTCACCAAAATCAGCCCATCCTGATAGCCGAACACCTTTTCAATGGAGCTGGGCAGGCCCAGCTTATGAAGGGGCGGAATCGCGGAGGGCACAATCCTCATGGAAGCGGAGAGTCCCCGGCTTTGGGTGAAGGCATTAACACGCAGGGTGGTCTTTCCCACATGAATGGCGCAGTCCACCTCCAGGTTATGTTTCAGGGTATTATACTGCTCGATGGTCAGCTTATCGCTGAGAAACAGGTCAATTTCCTCGTTTGTCACCAGCTCTTCATCAAAATACCCGATATTGCCGTGCAGACGGAAGGCGGGCCTTACGCCTGCCGACAGGTGAATATCCGAGGCGCCTCGCTCAATAGCCTCTTCCATCATCATTTCAATCCGTGTTTTCAAGTATTATTCATCCTTTCCTTTTACTCTGCCGCATCAGCTTTCAAACAGCTCGGCAGCGTAAAGATTGATGACCTCGTGGAGACTTGTAATTCCCTTGAGGAGAATCTCTCTTGCGTTGTCCAGAAGGGAAACCATCCCTTGCTCAAGGGCGATTTTACGAATAATATCCGTACTTTGCGCTTCATGGATGGCCTTCTTGATTTCGGGCGTCACCAGCATGACCTCGTGGACTGCGGTTCGTCCGATATAACCGGTTCCGCTACAGGCCATACAGCCCCTTCCCCTCCAGAGCCGGATGGGCTGGTCGGAACTGATGCCCACCATTTCAAGGTCTGAGGGATCAGCGGTGTATTCCTCCTTGCAATGGGGGCAGATTTTGCGAACCAGCCGCTGGGAGATGACCCCCGAAATGGCCGAGGCCAGCAGGTAGGAGGGGATTCCCATCTCTAACAGGCGGACGACGGCGCTGGGGGAATCATAGGTGTGCAGGGTTGAAAAAACCGTATGGCCGGTGATGGCCGCGCTGATGGCGATGTCGGCGGTCTCCTTGTCGCGGATTTCACCGATCATGATCACGTCGGGGTCCTGCCGGAGTATCGAGCGGAGGGAGGTGGCAAAGGTCAGCCCGGCGTGGGCGTTGACCTCCACCTGGGTGATGCCCGGAATCACCATCTCCACGGGGTTTTCAACGGTGGTGATGTTGATCTCATCGCTCTGTATTTCTTTGATGGCCGTATACAGCGTGGTGGTTTTACCGCTTCCGGTGGGGCCGGTCAGCAGCACAACCCCGTGGGCGCTTTTCAGCAGGCGATCAAACTTGGCCAGATTGCCCGGGGTAAACCCGATGGAGTATTTGCTTAGCTGCATTCCAAGGGCAGTGGTAATTCGAATGACCACTTTTTCGCCGAAAACCGTGGAGATCACGGAGATCCGCAGATCCACCTCCTGGTTGGCAATCCGCTGAGAGATGCGGCCGTCCTGGGGCAGGCGGTGTTCGGCGATGTTCATGCCGCAGATGAATTTGATGCGGGAGACCACGGAAGCATGAAGCTCGATGCCGGTTTCGGTATAAATCAGCAGGTGGCCGTAGATGCGGAAACGGATCCGCATCTTGTTTTCCAGGGGTTCGATATGAATGTCGCTGGCCTTGCGCATGACTGCCTGTTCAAACATATTATTGACAAAACGGATGATGGGCTGGGTGCTTTCGTTTTCCTCCTCCATCCGGTTGCTTGTATCCTCCTGAAGGGCCTTGGCTGCCGCGAATGCCTGAGTGGTGGAGAAAATGCGGCGGATGGCCTGGCGGATTTTCTCGCTGTTGGCCAGCATACAGTTGATTTTTAACTTTGTGTAAACCCCCACGTTTTTGATGGTTTCAAGATCGGTGGGGTCAAAAATGGCAATGGTTAAAACGCTGCCTTCCTTTTTAATGGGCACAAGAAGCCCGGCGGTCATCAGCTGCTCGGGCAGGATTTCCGACATGGAAGAATCGATGATCACATTGTCAAGGTCTACAAAGGGGAGATCCAGCATTTTAGAGAGGGCGTTTTGCAGTTCGTCCTCCGTAATATAGTTATTATCCAAAAGAATCTGACCCAGACGGCGCCCGGTTTCTTTCTGCTGAACCAGAGCAGCGTCAACCTGTTCTTTCGTCAGATAGCCGAGGCTGACCAAAACCTGTCCCAGTTTCATGTTTCTGTAGTCCATTGTGAACCCTCCGTTGTAAGACTGATACCGTCGTTTTTAACGTCTGAATTATGATGCGTTGGCTTCAGGGAAATAGAGAAAGATACCATTGAAACAAGCCGGAGAGAGGCCGGGCAAAGATCACCGATGCCACCGCGCCCAGGCATAAACAGGGGGCAAAGGGCAGATACCGCCGGCCGGAGCCCTTTTCAAACAGCATGGGAAGAGCGGCAAGGGCCCCTGTCAGCAGAGCGATGGCCAGGGCACAGAGGATGCCCGGCAGCCCGCATATCAGCCCGAGGGCGGCCATCAGTTTCACATCCCCAAAGCCCATGGCCTCGGCTTTATACACCAGTTTGCCCAAAAGCCCGATGAGAAGCAGAGTACCTCCGCCGATGATGCAGCCCAGCAAGGAGCTCACCAGGCGGGAGCGGTCGGTTATAACAAGCGCAACGCCGATCAAGGCGATGGCAAGGATAAACTGATCGGGCAGGATGTGATAGAGAATATCGGAGGCCGAAATCATCATACACATCCAAACCAGCAGCAGCATCAGCGGACCGGCCGCGCCCGAAAGATAGCGTCCGGCGGCCAGCCAGGCACCGGCCATCAGGATGCAAAAGACTAGGGAGGCCGGGGCAAAGGGGAGCTTACGCCGGCTTTCGCCGGGGGATTCTCCGTAATCCAGAAACCATCGATGGGGCAGGATATTAAATAACGCAACTCCCCCCACCGAGAGAAGCAAAAATCCAATCAGCCAAAAGGGACTCATTTTTATCTATTCCTTTCGCTGTTGCAAGGCTTAAAGTGTTCAACCGCCGGAAATTATTCCCGGCAAAACCATGCCGAAAATCAGGCGGCCTGGGGATAGTAAAGCAGCAGGTCGATTTGCACGCTGAAGCTTTTCATCACATCATCGGTTGAGGCTTTGCTGACATAGTAACGGGAGTTTTCCGATTGCTCGAAATAGTTCAGCAGGGCAAAAGCCTGATTGAGGTTGGAACATTGAAAGCGCAAGGATACCGGAAGCTGATAGATATTGAAGTTGCCGGCCGAATTGATGATTTGGGGAGTGCTGACCTGCAGCCCCTCCAATGTGGCGCCGGAGGCCTGCATGGCGGCCTGCACATCCTCAGGCAGGTTGCGGGAATTGACGCGGGATTTCTCCGACAGCGCGCTGTCGATCTCATTTTGCATCTTTGAGATTTCGGCCTTCAGGGTGTCGATATTGGTCGAATAGGTGTTGTAGAGATTCAGCTGGGTCTGGGTGGCCGCCCGCTGCCCGGCGATGGAGTTGATCTCCTTCTGCATGGGCATATAGATGAAGCCGTAATAAACCGCCGTAATCAGCAACAAACCAAGAAAGAAGAATAGCGGGGTTTTGGACTTTAACTCGCTCATTAATAAGCCACCTCCCGGGAGGTTGTTTGTGCGGTCTGAGGCTGCGCCACTTTAAAAGGGACAAAATTGTTCACGTTCATATTGACCGTTCCGGTGCAGGAGCCGGTGGATGCATTCACCGAGCAGGAGAAGGTGGGATTGATGGAAAAATAACCGGCTTTTTCGATGTCCTTCTTCATGGAGATGAAGCTGTTATAGCTATGGGCGGTAAACTGAACCGAGAGTTCGCCGGTGGTGTTGTTCAGGTTGACGGAAAGAGAGGAGACATAAGGGGACATCTGCTTATACAGCGTCTGCAGAATCTCCCTGGCTTTGGACTGCTGGTCGTCGGGGACCTTCTTCAGCGCGGACTCAAGATTGGATTTTAAGCCCTCCAGCCGGGATTTCTCATTGAGCAGGGATTTTACCTCGTTATACCTGCTGTCGCTGATCTGGGACTGCAGGCTTTCCAGCTCGTTTTTAGCGGAGCGGTATACCAAAAACTGAATGGGGAAGATCATGGCGATCAGCAAAATCAGCGCAATTCCCACGATGGCGCTCTGCGTGCTGCGCTTTTGGCGTTGAAAATAAGTATGTAAAAGGTTCTCGGTGGTGGCGGTTTTGGGGGGAACCCCGCCC
>JAKOTC010000161.1 GCA_029776465.1 Bacillota bacterium | reverse complement strand
TAACCGATGGCAATACGGCATGTATTGAAGCAACATGGACAGGAAAGGGGTTTGAAAAAACACAAAAAAAGGGAGGGGGAAAGTATGGCGATCTTCGAATATGGTCAGTACAGTGATGTGTACGAACCACCTGACAATCTGGTGGATTTTTTTGAACAGAGCGTGGCCCGTTATGCGGACAATCAGTTCATTGGGGAGAAGGACGCCGAGGGCCAATACCAATGGGTCACCTACCGGCAAATCGCCAGGCGCATTGACGATCTCAGGGGGGGATTTCACGCAGCAGGTGTGCGCGCCGGTGATAGTGTCGGGATCATCGCCAACAACCGCAAGGAGTGGTTTATCGGGGAAATAGCTGCCCAGGGGCTGGGGGCGGCTTACGTGCCGATGTATGAGAAAGAGCTGGTCTCCATGTGGAAATACATCATCCGGGATGCGGAGGTAAAAGTCCTTTTGGTGTCCAAACCGGAAATACTGGAGAAAGTGAAGGGTTTCACCGATGAAATCCCCACTCTTCAAAAAATATTCCTGATCGAAGGAGCGGGTGAAAACACGATGGCCGCACTCGAAGCGATCGGTGCCAAAAACCCGGTGCCTTCGATCAAGCCGAAATCTTCAGACGTTGCTGTGCTTATATATACCTCAGGCACAACGGGCGAGCCAAAGGGGGTTTTGCTCTCACATGGCAACCTTGCAGAAAATGTGAAAGCCGGCCTGGCCTGGTTTCCCAACCTTACCGAACATAGCCGCTGCATCTCGATGCTGCCCTGGGCGCACTCCTTCGGCATCACGGCTGATTTACACGCATTTATGATGAGGGGTGGCTCCATCGGTATTATGGGATCAGTGGAAACACTCATTGACGATCTGCCCAAAGTGAGACCGACGTTTATGATTACCGTTCCGCGGGTTTTTAACCGGGTTTACAACGGAGTGTGGGCGAAAATGCAAGAGGAGGGTGGCCTCAAACTGAAGCTTTTTAAAGCGGCGCTGGCGGCGGCCAAAGCCAAGAGGGAAACAGGCAAGGCCGGCCTGAAATTCAAAATCCTCGATAAAATTGTTCTGGCCAAGATTCGCGAGCGCTTCGGCGGCAGACTGGACAACGCGGTGACCGGCAGCGCTCCCATGAACGTGGAGATTGCCAAGTTCTTCATCGACGTGGGCATTCCTACTTATGATGCCTACGGTCTTAGCGAGACATCTCCGGCGATCACGATCAATTCACCTTTGATGGGGAACCGTCTGGGGTCCGTTGGCAAGCCGATCAACAAAACAAAGGTGGTGATCGACCGGTCGCGCACCGGAGAAGACGGCGATGACGGCGAGATCATCTGTTTCGGGCCTCAGTGCATGATCGGATACCACAAAAAACCCCAGCAGACCGCGGAAGTGATCGTGGAAAAAGACGGCATGCGCGGAGTGCGCACCGGCGATCGCGGCCGTCTGGATGACGATGGCTTTTTGTACATTACCGGCCGCTTCAAAGAGGAATACAAGTTGGCCAACGGGAAATATGTCCATCCAGAAACAGTGGAGCTGGAAATGAAAGTGATGCCCTGGATTTTGAACGCAGTGATAGCGGGAGCGGGCCGTGAGTATAATGTGGGGCTGATTGTCCCCGACATGGCCATGTTACAGAGGCTGGCTGGCGAATTAAATCTGTCTGTTGAACCGAAAGACCTTTTTGATTCGGCCAATCCCGCTGGACAGAAGTTCAGGGAACTCTTGACCGCCGAGGTGCAAAACCATCTGCGCAAGAGCATCGGCTCTTATGAAATTCCCCGCAAATTCGGTTTTATTATGGAGGACTTCACCATCGATAACGGTATGCTCACTCAAACAATGAAGCTCAAGCGCGGTGTCGTTATGGAAAAATACGGGGCAATGCTGGATAACCTGTACGAGGAATAAACCGATGATTCCCTGCCCCGCGGGGCCGGCACCTTTCAAAAACACGGGCGCAGACTCTTTTGTCTGCGCCCGTTGTGATGCCAGCGCCTCTCGTTTACGACATGAGCTCAAAGCTGCTTAAATCTGAAACCTCTCAAAAGAATTTACAATAGGCGCAAGATCATATTATTTAAATATGTAGATTGTTGATGCATGAGCAAATTCCGCCTGTATCAGGCACAATCTTGAATCCTTACATTTCAGTGAACAGCGTCTATTCATAACTTGTTGATTTATATAAATAATGTTTCACATAGACGAGAGGTGAAGGAAGAAAATATGCATAATATATAGATACAGGTGTGGGTAAATCTCAACCCGTGCTTTAATGAATCCAGCTACTTTTTAACTTC
>JAKOTC010000160.1 GCA_029776465.1 Bacillota bacterium | reverse complement strand
CAAGGGCCTTGAACACTTTCGTATTTCTAAGTAGAAATCCATAACAATACCTCAAAACTAAAATCATGGATATGATATATAATACAAATCAAATCGAAAAATGTCAATGTGAGATGACACAACCGGCGCAGGGTTAGATTGGTGCCGATTTAAAATGGTATATCCGTAATTAAAAATCTAAGTGTTTTGATGAGCTGATTTATGAAAACCATGTGCTTGACCCATTCGGCCATTAGCGTCTGCGAATAGAGCAAAAAAAATAAAAACGGCCGGAAAGGGCCGTTTTTTATTTATTCGGGCCGAGCCCGATGGGCATTTATGACTTCAAAGCTGCAAGATACCCATCCAGCATTCACTTTACAGAATATAATGCCCATTCATGCAGTGTACACTGAAGTTCCGCCACCTCCACAGAACCCAGTGTACACTGCATATCGAAAGAGACTTGAGGGAGAAGCCCAAGCAGGTTATCAAGGGCAAACGCCGCCTGCCGGGCGGGGATCTCCCCCAAAGCGCTCTGCATCTATAGTGTATGCGAAAACATTCGAATTGTTCCCTTTTATTTTGCAAGAGCCACAAAAACCGGGATGGTGACAATAGAAAACAGCGTTGTTACCGCTACCAGTTTGGAGGCCAGTTTCACATCTCCGTTAAACATATTGGCAAACATGGTGGCGGCCATGGCAGTGGGGCAGGAGATAGCCGCCATCAGGGGAAGCCGCACATCCTCCGGAACACCGATGGCGAGTAAAATGCCCAGCACAATGGCCGGGACCAAGATCAATCGGGAAATCAAAGTGGGCCAAAGCCCCCGATCTTTATACCAGCCCTTGAAGTCACAGGTGGCCAGAAGGCTTCCGCAGACCAGCATGGCCAAAGGAGTATTCATATCAGCCAGCATCCCCAAGGGCATTGAGACGATCTCAGGCAGCTGAATGGACAGAAAGAAAAAAGGAAGACCGATGGCTACGCCCAGAACGCCCGGATTCAACAATATCTTTTTCCAGTTGAACCCGGCTTTGTTCTTTTGGAAAAGCCAGATGCCGTAGGTAAAGTTGATAATATTAAAGATGACCAGTGTGGCGGAGACATAAACCACGCCCATATTGCCGGACATGGCCAGCGCCAGGGGGATGCCCATGTATCCGTTGTTGGAAAAAACCACGGAATATTTCAACACGCTTTCCGAGGCTTCCCCGTTATACCGCCTGAAAAAAATCGTTATCAGCAATATGCCGACCAGATGGGCGATGATGGAGCACAGGGCGCTCCACCCCAGCTTAATCATGATTTCCCGGTCAAAATCCATCTGGAAGGATTGGACGATGACCGCAGGAGTTACGATCCAAAACAAAATATTTGTCAGCTGTTTTCCGCCCCGGCGGCTCAGCATCCCGGTTTTTGCGCAGAGAAAACCGACTCCGATCATAATAAACAGCACGGCTACTTGCTGAGCGGTGCTTAGCATGGCTGCTATCAAAAAATCACCCTTCAAAATAAAATGAAAACCCGGTGAAAGGATTTTATAACTCTCTTATTATATCATATAAATAAGGCTGAGAAAGCATTTTATCGCTTTCCAGCCCTATTTTTGCATATCACGGGAAAGATTTTTATGGAAACAGGGTTTATCCCATGAAATTATTCGATTCCGCAGCTGTCATGGCAGGCTTCGCAGTCTTGGATTTTGCCCACATAGGGTTCGAGGTCGATTCCCTTGCGGCGGTAATAATCGGCGATAGCGGCTTTGATGGCCTGTTCCGCCAATACCGAGCAGTGGATTTTTGCCGGCGGGAGACCCTCCAGAGCTTCCACCACGGCCTTATTGGTCAACTTTAAGGCATCCTCCAGGGATTTGCCCTTAATCAGCTCGGTTGCCATGCTACTGGTGGCGATGGCAGCGCCGCACCCGAAGGTTTTGAAGCGAACATCGGTGATAACGCCATCTTTAATTTTCAGATACATCTTCATGATGTCTCCGCAGCGGGCATTGCCGACTTCGCCCACACCGTCCGCATCCTCCATCTCACCCACATTGCGGGGATTGGAGAAGTGGTCCATAACTTTTTCTGTATATAACATAAAATCAATCTCCTTTTTTAATCTTTTCCCAAAGGGGAGACATGGCTCTCAGACGCTCGATCACAGGCGGAATGTTTTCAAGGAGATAATCAATCTCTTCATCGGTGGTATACCGTCCTATGGAAAGGCGGAGAGATCCGTGGGTAATTTCGGCCGGCTGCCCGATTGCCAGCAGCACATGGCTGGGATCCAGGGACTGGCTGGTGCAGGCAGAACCGGAAGAGGCGCAGATTCCCCTTGCATCCAACAGCAAGAGAAGAGATTCGCCCTCTACCCCTTCAAACGAAATATTCACATTGCCGCAGAGGCGGTGAGTGCGGCTTCCGTTCAGATGGGAACGCTCGATTTTGGTCAGGCTGTCGATTAAACGGTCCCGTTTTGCGGCAATGGCAGCGGCATGGGCTTCCAGGTCGGTCACCGCTTCTTCGGCGGCGACGCCCATTGCCACAATGGAGGGAACATTTTCTGTTCCGGCCCTTTTCCCTTGTTCCTGTGCACCGCCGTGAATGAGGTTTTTCAGTATTACGCCCTTGCGCACGTAAAGGCATCCGATGCCCTTCGGGGCGTGGACTTT
>JAKOTC010000159.1 GCA_029776465.1 Bacillota bacterium | reverse complement strand
GCTTGCATACCTTGACAACCTGTCTCAACCGCCTGCTGAGACAGCAAAGAAGGAAATGCAAAATGCCAAAAAGGAAACAGCCAAGGAGGAACCCTCTGAAATCACCATTGACGATTTCGCAAAGGTGAAACTGATTGCCGCAAAGGTATTGGCCTGCGAGCCGGTGGCCGGATCGGATAAACTGCTGAAACTGCAGCTGGACGACGGAGCCGGAGGACGGCAGGTTGTTTCGGGCATCGCAAAATACTATGCTCCCGATCAGATGGTGGGAAAAACCGTAACTTTAGTGTCCAATTTAAAGCCGGTTAAACTCCGCGGAGAATGGAGCAGCGGCATGATTCTTTGCGCCGATCTGCCAGACGGCGGCGTTAAAGTGATTGAACCAGGGGAAGGAGTTGCACCGGGCTCGGTGATTCGCTGATGGAACTGATTTTTGATTCACACGCACATTACGATTCGGATGACTTTGACGATGACCGTCACCAAGTGTTAAGCGGGCTGCGGGACCGCGGGGTGGGAACGGTTTTAAACTGCGGTTCAAACCTGACTAATTCAAAAGAAAGCATCACTCTTGCAATCGCATATGACTTTATTTATGCCTCGGTGGGGCTGCATCCCCATGAAGCGGATTCCATGTCTTCCAAATTGATTTCTGAGCTCGAACAGCTCGCCAAAAGCAATCCCAAGGTGGTCGCCATCGGCGAGTGCGGGCTGGACTATCATTATGATTTTGCCCCTCACAGCATCCAGCGGGATGCATTTAAGGCCCAGCTTGACCTCGCCGAAAAACTCGATCTTCCCGTCATCATTCATAACCGAGAAGCTACCGCCGACACGCTGGATCTGTTGGAAACCTATCATGGCCAGGGGGTTGTTCACTGCTTTTCGGGAAGCGTTGAAACCATGAGCACCATGCTGAAAAAAGGGCTTTATATCGGATTTACCGGTATTGTCACCTTTAAGAATGCACGGCGTGCTGTTGAGGCTGTTCAGGCCTGCCCTCTCGACCGGCTTCTGGTGGAAACGGATGCCCCGTATATGGCGCCTGAGCCCCTCCGGGGCCGCCGGTGCGATTCGGGGATGCTGGCCTATACAGTGGCTTGCATTGCCGACATTAAAGGGATTTCGCCCGCAAAGCTGATTAGCATAACAGCGGAAAATGCCAGAAGGCTGTTTAAAATCAAACAATAATACAAAAAGCGGCCGCATTCAAATGCAGCCGCTTTTGTTCAGCTGGCAAGCTTTTTTGCAAAATCCATCATGTTCTCTGCAAAGATGCCGTAGCCTCTTGTGGGTTGATTTACAAAAACATGGGTAATGGCTCCCACTAATTTTCCGTCCTGTAGAATGGGGCTTCCGCTCATCCCCTGGACAATGCCCCCGGTTACCTCCAGCAGCTCGGGATCGGTAACCCGGATTACCATATTCTTTGTGGTGCCGCTGTCCGAAAGATTGACCTTCTCAATCATGATTTCGTATTCCTTAGGCTCGGTTCCGTTTACCGTGCACAAAATAGTGGCTTTTCCATCTCTTACTTCCTGCCGCATGGCCACGGGATAACTTTTGGCGTTGATGGGAGCTTTGTCGGCAATGCCATAAATACCCGCTTCACAGTTGATCATCACTTTTCCAATATGCTTGTTTGTAAATTCGCCTATCAACTCGCCGGGCGCTCCCGACTGCCCCTTGATAACGCCGGTGATATTAGCCCAAACCAAATCCCCGGAAGATATGGGAAGAATTTCACCGGTATCCACATCACAGATCGCATGTCCCAAACCTGCCACCACATCTGTGGTGGGTTGATATAAAGTCAGGGTTCCGATCCCGGCAGAGCTATCCCGTATCCACATGCCGGATTTATATTTTTTTCGGCCGAGGATAGGGCAGGGGTCAAAATCACATCGAATTCCAGGTTTTTTCTTCTCAGGTGAAGGGTCAGAGGTTTTCCGCCGCTTGATTCAATCATTTTCGCTACTTCATTATTTGAATTGACTTCCTTGCCATTAATCCATAAAAG
>JAKOTC010000158.1 GCA_029776465.1 Bacillota bacterium | reverse complement strand
TTGTCACAGGGCATGCGTTAGCATGTTCATTTTACCCTTGACAAGGCACAAACAAGCATTTATACTTTCTTTAAAGTGGAGGTTAACTAATCTCGCATTAATTTTGTACCATTTTTCATCTTTGCTTTACACTACCATGTTTGAAAAATGCCGTTGAATTATTGGAAAACCAAAAGGCTTCCAATAACCAATCTGCACGATTTTTGAGGGTTCAAAAACCCTGCGGACTGTTTGACGAAAGTTTATTCAATCGTCAATTCAACGAATTATTTTAAGTTCAGTTTGCCCAATACCGACAACGTGGTTTTCAAAAGTGCTGCGGTGGCAGTGCCGGCAATAACGCCGGCCACCAAAAGGACAGGCAGATAAGTCCACAGCAACAAATTGGTGTACAGCAGTGAAATGGCCGTCAGCTGGCCCAGATTGTGAAAAATCGCACCGGCAATGCTGGTGACCAGATAGCTGATCCTCTCTTTAAAAAGAAGCATCAGAAGAATCATCACGGAGATGGAAAGAATCCCCCCGCAGAAACTGAGGATGGCGGCAACCAATCCCCGGGTCAGAAGGACGAAGAGGGATTTTAAAACGGCCAACACCAAAGCTCCGCTTTTTTTCAGAAAAAACAGGGAATACATCACCACAATATTGGACAGTCCCAGTTTAATGCCCGGCGCCAGCATGGGAAACTGAACGGCACTTTCCACATAGGACAAAACCAACATGATGGCAAACAAAAGGCCCATCAGCACCATGTAGCGTATTTTAGCGGAATCCATCCGTTGAGGCATTGCCTTACACTCTTTCCTGTCCATATTCCTTCATTTTGATTGTCCGCATTACCCGATAACAGCATCGGCTTCGCCCCCAGATCCATTACCGGCTGCAACAATTTTCATAATTATCTCATTCGGCAAGCAGGCGGCGTTTTCCCCCACCCTGCCGATATGCCCTGTCCGGACACAGATTTGGTCAGGACAGTCGGATACTTCGAAACAGATGCTTTTATCCGGGTATTGATGGAAAATGACATGGGGCTTTTGGGGAATGGAAAAGGTAGCCTCTGTTCCTTCCGTGAGATAAATGGTTTTGACAAGCTGCGATTGATAATAAATCTCGGCTTTTGCAGGACGATTTGCGTTGGATGCCTGAAAGTACAGCCAAACACCCAAACCGATAATCAGTAACGCACCAATGATCAACAAGTCCGTCTTTTTAACAAATTTCATACAATCCTCTTAGGGTAGACATGCAAAATCAGGTCAAAAACCCGCTGACCAAAACCGCCAGGGTAAGCCCCCCCATAATCAGCACATAATTTTGAACCGACACAATAAAGGTTTCTTCTTTGACCTGTTTTTCAAAAAATTTATTAATATTTTTCTGAACAGGTATCAGGGTCAATAAAAACAGCAGGCAAATCGGGTGAAGCATGCGCACAATGGTCATGACAATCACAGAGAGATACACCAGATAATAAAGCCCCGCGAATAGATAGAGGGATCTTTTAGTTCCCAGATAATAAGGAAGGGTATATCTCTTTACCAGGATATCCTTCTGCACATCGCTGGTGTTATTGGCCAGCATGATATTGGCCGTGGTGCAGAAAGGAGCCACCGCAAGCAATAGAACGGTGAGCATGGGATAAACCCGAAAACTGAGATTGACGGTCTCCCAGGATAGCTCCAGAGTTAGATAAGTGCCCTCTGGCATATTCACATACAGCAGAATAAAAGGAATGAGCAATCCGTAAAACAACCCGGATATCACTTCACCCCAAGGCTGCCTGGAAATCGGAATGGGACCATAGGAATAAACCACACCGCAGAAAAAGCAGAGGGCTCCGAGAAGCAGCACCACCACATCCGTCATCAGCGCCAGCCAGATGCCGAGAACCGTGGCCAGTATGAAAAACAGATAGATCATGACCAGTGCCGTTCTTCGGTTAAACTGGAGGATCTGGTCATTGGTCTTGGTGTCCATATAGTTATTAATAGCCGTCGTCGTCAGGTCAAACAAAAACATAGAGCCGAAGAAGACAACCGTGCGCAGCAAATCGATGGGCTGATGAATGGAGAAAAGATAGGCGAGGGTCAGAGCGAAGGCAAAAATGCTTGTGACCTTGGTTTTAATTTCAACATAGCTCAAAAAACGTCCAATCACAGTACTACTCCTTATACCGAAATGCCATTCAGGGATTTCTCCAGAATTTTTGACAGGCGTGTTCTCTTCTCCTCAGAAAGATCCAGTTGTTCTAATATGGCCGATGATTTTTGATAATACCGACGAATCAGTTCTTTGGTGTATCCAATGCCCCCATACCGGCCAACAAGATCGGCAAGAGTCTGGGAAGAAACCGATTTTTTCTTTTTCAGCTCTTCCCGAAGATCTGAATTTTTCATCGCCACAATCAACGGAAGGGTGACAACACCCTGTGCAAAATCCGAACGGACTGGCTTTTTTGCCGCTTCTGCAGTAGATTCAAAATCCACACAGTCATCGGTAAGCTGAAAGATCATTCCTATATACCGGCCCAGCCGAGCATAGCGTCCTTCTTCCTTTTGATCCCCGCTACTCAGCATAAAACCTGCCAGAAAAGAGGCCTCAAACAAGGCGGCCGTTTTGCCTGAAATAATTCTCAGGTATTCCATCACGGAGATTTCAAGGTTTTGGTTGTTAATATTTTCTCTCAATTCGCCCACACAGATCCGGGTCATGTAATCGGGCACATTAAAATCCAAATAGCTGTTTCGTTCTTCCACCGAGGCGGCGGTTTTAAGGGCCAGGCAAAAGAGATAATCTCCGCAGATCACCGCATTTTTTTTGCCGTATTTCTTGTGAAGAGTTTCAATTCCTCTGCGGGTGTCGGCATTATCCACAATATCGTCATGCACAAGGGTCGCCAGGTGAAGAATTTCAACGGCCACGGCCAGCTTCACCGCATCGGGATGAATCAGGCCGTCCTTTCTCTCCGCGCAGGTGAGTAAGGAAACTGCCCGAATCATCTTCCCCCTGGCCTGAGCCAGATGGGAGGTGCTTGTTCGGATCACCCTGGGCGCATTGTTTAAAAGCCGATCCGTCTCCCGCCTGACCTCTTCCAAGGCATCCTCAAAGGGCAACCCCTTAATACCTTCCATGGTTTGCGTCGTTTTAGTCTGGGCGTTTTCAATCATGGTAGATATACAGCTTCCTGACAACAGGCAGCTTCCTCCATCCTCTTTTCAGGGCCGGGATGACATAGTAATCCAGGCCAAAAACTCTGCCGGAAGCAATCAGAAGGGCAATGGCGGCAAAGATCATCCAGAAGGTGTTCAAGTAAAGACCGGTGGTGCAGACAAACATCACCTGCAAAACCAGGGAGAAGGCGGAGGAGGGAGTTGTAAATAACCTGCCGATAAGAGAAAGACCAACCAAAATCTCGGCCAGAACAATGAATATCTGCATGGCAATCTGTATGCCGCTGCCGGAAAGAATCACGTTGTTGACAAACCAGTTCATCAGCGGCACATCCAGCTTAAAGGCATAGTCTGCCAATGTGGCATTTGCAAGATCCTTACCGCAGACAAAAATCGCTTTGAACAAGCCTAAAAAATCGATATTGAAAATCACATGGCCTACAGAGGCTGCCACCTCGCCGCCTCCCCCACCCATAGCGGAGGAAACCGCATCTGAGGCTGTTTGGGCTATGGCACCCGCGTTGTCTAAAATCGAATTATACCAGCTGTTGGCCCCGCCGAAAAACCCTTTCAGCATGGGAGAGGTAAACCACCCCTCCACGATCTTCATGATTCCTTCAAACAGCCAAACCGCGCCCAGCCATATCCGCAGGGGAACCAGTAAGAAGCTGGGGGTCTTGTTGGAAAAGTGTCCTCCCACAAAGCTGCGGTTATGACGGATGGTGAAAAATTCATGTTTCAGATAACCGAAAACCTTGTTCCAGCCCAAAACCTGAATAAAGTAAATGATATTGATAAAATGCTTGACGAACATGGCCAAGAAGGAGGGCAGATTGATCATGCGTTTCTCGGTGCCTACCCGCGCCACGCCATACCGTCCGCCGACACAGACCATAACGCTATGGAATTTGGGACGGTACTCCTTCATTTGACCGGTTCCAGTGACAGCGCAGACAATATTATGGGCCGCGACATCCGCGCTCTGCTCACAGTTTTCTACCATCTGGGGAACCACATCCTTGGAACCCGGTGGCGTATAATAAAGGTTATCCCCTACTATATAAACACTGTCATTTTCAGTGGAGCGCAGATAGGCATCGGATAAAATACGCCCTCGCTTTGCGCTGGGAAGCGTTTTGGCAGCCTGTGTGGTGATCTCCGCACTTTCAATTCCCGCTACCCAGATAACGGTTCGAGTGGAATCCCTCCTCAGAGAATCCCCGATTTTCATCTCAATATAGTCTTCACCGATGCTGACGACACCAGTATTCAGCAAAATGCTAACCCCCATTTTATGAAGGCGGCGGGTGATTTTATCAGATAATTTTTCGGGAAGAATGGGCACTACCCGAGGCAGAATATCCACATTATAAATCTGCACCTGCGAACGGTCAATTTCAAACTGATCGCAGAGAATCGGCACATATTCGGCAAGCTCGCCCACCATTTCGGTTCCAGTAAATCCGGCGCCCACCACGTAAAAGGTTAAAAGCTTTTTCTTTTCTTCCGGATCGGTTTCACAGGCGGCTTTTCTGAAGCAGTGCAAAATATGCTCTTTGAGCTTAACCGCATCCTCATAGGACCAAAGCTGGAAGGCATTGATATCCGCGCCCGTTACCCCGAAATAGGTGGGACGCGAACCGGCAGCCAAGACCAGAATATCATATTCATACTGCGCGCAAAGCCCGGAAACAAGCCTATTATTAAAATCGATGGACTGAACCGTGTCCATTTTCACATCGACTTTACGGCCCGCAAAAACTTTTTTCAGGCTGATTTTGATGCTATCCTCGTCAACACGGCCGGCAGCAACCTCATGCAGCTCCGTCAGTATGGTGTGGAAGGGATTTTTGTCTATGATGGTGATGGTGACGTCGTCTCTTTTTTTAAGCCTCTTGGCAAGCTTCTTGGCCGTCAAAACACCTGCATAGCCGGCACCGATAATGACGATTTTTTTCATGACTTTTCCTCACTTCGCATAAATTGGTATAATCTATCATTTTTACCAAATTAATTGATGCAATTATTTTAAATTAGTATAGTATTATAGCTGTGTTTTGTCAACATGAAAAATGAATGATTCATCTGCATTTTCTGCTCTTATTTAAGAAATATAACCAACAATATGTTATCCAGGTAACAGATTAGTTATGATCCCGTAAAAAAGACCCTTTTCATTTTACCACTATTCAGGTATAAATTGCAATATAAATATAATAAAGTTACACCATATAAGTTAACTTTAAATGACCCACCTCCGTCAACGTCATTTTGGCATTGACAATTGAATCGGAGAAAGGTAGAATAAAAAAGTCAATGGACGAGTCTGTTTCGGCTTCCTCCGGCCCAAAACCGGCATGTGGACAGCGGACAGAACATTTCCCACGTGGTATGATATAAAGGGCTTAATAAACTTTTCATAATAGCAATTACTAATTATCAGGAGGTTTATCCTATGTCAAACACCATGGCACATCTGGACCCCAACGCCGTCACCCTGCAGGAGTCCCGCCTTCATACGGGCAAAAAGCTGAAGGTCGGCATCATCGGCACCGGCTGGATCGCCGACGAGCATATCCGGCAGTATCTGGAGATGGATGACGTTGAAATCGTCGCAGCCGCCGATCTGGTGGAGGGCAAAGCTGCTGCATTCCTGAAAAAATGGAATGTCGAGGGCGCCCGCAGCTATCCCGATCACACCTCCCTGTTGGAAAACGAAGAACTGGATGCCGTCAGCGTCTGCACCTATAATGCCACCCACGCCGAATGCACCATCGCGGCATTGAACAAGGGCGTGAATGTCCTGCTGGAAAAACCCATGTGCGTCACGCTGGAGGAAGCCGTTGAGATCATCAAGGCCGAGAAAGCCAGCGGGAAAGTGCTGTCCATCGGCTTCCAGCCCCGTTTTGACCCCAATATGCAGATGATCAAAAAGATCGTGGAATCGGGCGAGTTGGGCGACATCTACTACATACAAACCGGCGGCGGCCGCCGCAGAGGCATCCCCACTCCCTTCGGCACCTCCTTTATTCAGAAGGACACCGCCGGAGTCGGCGCGCTGGGTGACATCGGCTGTTACTCATTGGATATGGTGCTCAATGCCATCGGCTACCCCAAGCCCCTCACCGTCACCGGTTACAGATCCAATTTCTTCGGCAAAGACCCCAACTATTTCACCGTGGAAGGCCGTCCTGCCGAGTATGCCGAGCTCTTCGGAGTGGACGATTTCGCCGCCGCCTTTATCCGTCTTGAAGGTGGAATTATTCTGGACTTCCGCATTGCCTGGGCAATGAATCTGGACACCCCCGGCGATACCATTATTATGGGTAAAAAGGGCAGCCTGCGCATCCCCTCCACCGACTGCTGGAACGGTTCGGTGGGCGGCGCGATGACCGTCTATCGGGATGTGTCGGGCCAAGGCGTGGAATACAAGGTGCCGATTATCGAATACAAAGGCAAGGGCTTATTCTACGATAAGATCCGCTCCTTCTTGGACGCGGTGCAGACCGGCGGCGAGGCCCCCATTCCCTCCAGCCAGATTCTGTACAATCAAGCCATCATCGATGGTATCGTAAAGTCGGCCGAACTGGGCAGAGAAGTGGAGATCGACATCCCGACCGTTTAACGATCCTCTTTCCCTTTCAAAGCAGACCCTGAAAGACCGGGGTCTGCTTTTTAGCAGGGACTTATAACGATGTATGATGAGGTGTCCTATGAAATATCCTCAAATTAAAATAGCGAAAGCGTTGGGAGAAGCCAGGCAATACTCACCACAAGCCCGGTGGGTCCGGGCGACAACCCAGGCGGAAAATGAGTGGCATTTCCTGCGAAAAACCTTTACTCTGCCCGCTTCGGTGAAAAAAGCGGCCCTGCTGATCACTGCCCGCAGCTATGCGGAGATCTATCTCAACGGTTTTTTCATCGGCCGCCATGCCATCCGAAGCTTTAATTTTGATAAATATTATGATGTCTTGGATGTCTCCCCTTTTCTTGTAGAGGGCAAAAATGCGATAACCCTTTTAGTCACTGACGGAAGGGATGCCAGGTTAAACGAAGCCCTTTGTGAGATTCAAATCGAATGTACCGACGGTTGCCTGCATACCGTCACCGGGGGAGAAGGATGGAAAACCCGGCTCTATGACGCCCTACCGCCCACCTGCAACTTCTTCATCTCCAATCTGCGGTGGGAGGAATGGTTCGACGCCCGGCGGGATATCCTGGGGGTAACCGAGGCGAATTTTGAGGACAGCGGCTGGGCTGAAGCCACGGTGCTGGGTCCGGTAAATATGCCCCCCTACACCAAGGTGAGCCAAACCAGGCTGA
>JAKOTC010000157.1 GCA_029776465.1 Bacillota bacterium | reverse complement strand
TATCAATGACCTTGACCATCCGGATGGCCAGAAAAACATAATAGGCAAACCGGGGCAGGGAGAGGGGGGTTCCGATCCGCTTGCCCACCTTATACAGGGCGACGGGGTGGATATCGCCCCCGAAAAGCTTGATAAAGTCAAATTCATACCCCAGGTCCCGCAGGATCTATTCCTGAATCTCGGCATAATAGCCGTATCGGCAGCCCCCGCCCGCCTAGATCAACACAGTGGCCCCCAGTTCAAGGGCTTCGATCTAATTGCCCAGATTGTATTTAAAGGGCACGCAGACACAATCGGGGCTGTATTTGCTGCCCAGCTCCAGCGTTCTTTTGGTGATGCGGGGGGAGGGCATCACCCGGTGCCGGGGAAAGAGGTGGCGCAGCATATTACTCACCGCCACCTCATAATTGCCCATGTGGGGAAAACTGATGACTCGTTCCATTATTGAACCTCTTTATTTTTGCATCGTTGTGCATGGACAATGGTCCATTGTCTAAGACGCCTGCCGCTTCAACCGCTCCCGCAGAATGTCCATAAAGCTTTCAATGCGGGTTTGCAGCCCGGCTTCTCCCTGAAGCTCGTCCAGCACGATGTTAATGACGGGCAGGTCTTTGATTTTGCGTATCATCAATTCGTTGACCAGGGAATCGGGACCGCAGGGGAAAGCGGTGAGCAGGATCACGCCGTCGATTTTCTTCTCCAGCAACCGTACCGATCCGATGAGTTCCTTGTTATAAAGCCAGTAGAGGGATTGGGATAGTTTTGTTGACTCCCGGATGCAGCTTGCCTTGTCCGTCCGGTCGGCGTAGACCGCTGTGCCGCCCAGGGATTGGATATAGCGGGTGAGGGGCTCGCCGATCAGTTTGTCATAGGTATTGTAAGGGTGGGAGACAATCAGGATTTTCAGCTTGTCCGAGGTGTTCAAAATCTCATCCTGAAGCCGGGCTTGCTGAAGGTTATGCTGCTCCTGCGCCCTTTTTGCCGCCCGATAGGCCATCAGGGTTTTCAGAGGGTCTTTCCCCAGGGCCATTCCCATTTGGAGGAAACCGGCCTGCTCGGTAAATCCCCGTTTGACCTCGATGTTGTAATGGAGCAGTGGGGCGTTGGAAAAGGTGTTTCGAACATTGTCATACAGGGCGTTGAACTTGGTGCAGACGATGTTTTTCTCCCCGTAATTGACCACCCGGGGCACCAGAATATAGTCACATTTTCCGATCAGGGAATAGACATGGCCCATGTAGACTTTAAAGGGAAGGCAGCATTCGTCGATGGAATACTGGATGCCGTCCTCCAGGATCTTCTTGTTGGTTTCGCCGCTGGTGACGGTTTTAAACCCCAGCCGGTGAAAAAAGTTCTCCCATAAGACGTGATAACGATAATAAAGCAGTGCTTTTGGCAGTCCGATGGTCATAGGCTCTCCTTTGTATCTCTTGAAGATCGACCCAATCTTGTACAAAGAAAATACCAAAAAAGTACAAGGGGAATCGGTATGACTTTAGTTTGAATCGTTTTTATGAATCTATTCATTTGCTTTGGGGAGAGCGGCATACTGAAAAAAGCATGGAAATGATGAATTCTAACTCTTGACGTCCGGAATGGGGGCTGATAGAATAAGGGTGTTTGAAGCCTTTGGAATAAAAGCCAAAGGATGGTTCTGAAATCAATATATAGGTGTTGCGAATGGAAAGGGTGGTTTACATGTCATTTAAAGTGTATTTTATCGGGGCCGGCAGCATCGGCTTCACCCGCACCCTCTTTACCGACCTGATGTCGGTGGAGGCGTTCCGGGGCAAGATCCAAGTTTCCTTCACCGACATCAATCCCCGCAACCTGGAAATGGTTCGGGCACTCTGTCAGCGCGACCTGGACGAAAACGGAATCGACACCACCATCGAAGCTACCACAGACCGGCGAGCCGCCCTGAAAGGGGCCAGGTATATCATCAACTGCGTCCGCATCGGTGGGCTGGAGGCCTTTGAAACCGACGTGGAGATCCCCTTGAAGTACGGAATCGACCAGTGCGTGGGGGACACCCTCTGCGCAGGGGGCATTATGTACGGCCAGCGGGTGATCCCTGCGGTTCTGGATTTCTGCAAGGACATCCGGGAGGTCTGCGAACCGGGCGCCCTGATGCTGAATTATTCCAACCCCAACGCCATGGCTACCTGGGCGGCCAACCACTATGGCAAAGTCAACACCATCGGCCTCTGCCACGGGGTGATGGGCGGCCATGCCCAGATTGCCGACGCCTTCGGCCTGAAGCAGGAGGAAGTGGATATCATCTGCGCCGGGATCAATCACCAGACCTGGTATATCTCCATCAAGCACAAGGGGGAAGACCTGACCGGCAAGCTGCTGGCCGCCATGGAGAATCACCCCAAATATTCTCAAACCGAGAAGGTGCGC
>JAKOTC010000156.1 GCA_029776465.1 Bacillota bacterium | reverse complement strand
TTCCCCACAGGCTTTCTCCCTTTTCGATAGTGTAAAGAACTTGGGTAATCCTAATTCACTTGTTACAGACCGATATTCTGCCTACAAGGTACCTGCAAAGTCTGTTTTGGGTGTTAATCATATCAGAGTAGAAAGCTTTAAAGATGACATTTCCAACAATCTGATTGAGTGCTTTAACAAGCAATTTAAGGCTTGGTACAAGACTAAGCAAGGGTTTAACTCTTATGAGAGTGCTAACAACTTAATATCTATGTTTATCTTTTTCTTTAACTTTGTAAGACCACACTCCGCTCTTTCAAACCTAACTCCCGCACAGGTTGCCGGTCTCTCATTGTCAAAGAAGGAAAAACAACGATTTTTACTTGTAGCCTAACTTCCGCTTAATTACATAATAAATGATTGCTTTGTGAATTGTCACAGGGCATGCGTTAGCATGTTCATTTTACCCTTGACAAGGCACAAACAAGCATTTATACTTTCTTTAAAGCGGAGGTTAACTAATCTCGCATTAATTTTGTACCATTTTTCATCTTTGCTTTACACTACCTCATTTTCATTGAGTTTTCATCGTGTTGCAGTCGCGCTTCGCTTCAGGGTTCCGTTCTCCCTGCCCCCTGTCCGAAAGACAGTGAATCCGGCGAGGGCATTTGGTTCTGCAAACCGAACCTGCCGCGTGAAGGGTAAGAAATTTGGAGAAATCAGGATATGGTTTCAATTTTATTCCACATTTATGCAAAGAATCATTCTTTCCTTTATTATAAAACATCCCTTGTCCGATATTTTGTACAGCCCGCAGGACGGGGCCCGCAGGACGGGCTTCCAAACAGTGATCTTTCAAAAGTTGGATATCCCCAACTTGGGTGCCCGCGCTGCGGGCTTTCTCTCTTGTCTCCATTATCAACCTAAATTTGTCCAATGTCAACTCTAAATTGTCAATTTTTATCGTAGCTATAATGATTAATCGGGTTCCTCTCCCTGCCGCCGGCAGGGAGAGGCCTTTTTATTTTTATCGTCCAAAACATCCGGATATTAATTCGAATGGTTATAAATAGGTTTTGGGGGGAGGTTTTTTTCTCCGACCGGTTTGCTCCCCGCCCCTCCCCTCGAAGGGGCGGCGGAGGCTATTCCGGCTTTTCGGGGGACTCGGCGGGCTTGGCAGAGCCGCCCGATTCTATGTACTGGAGATTTACATCCCCGTGCTCTTTCAGCACCTGCAGGAAGGCGGCCACCACCTCGGGGTCGAACTGGCTGCCGCTGTTGCGGATAATCTCGCCCACGGCGGTATCCAGGTCCATGGCCGAGCGATAGACCCGGGTCTGGGTCATGGCGTCGAAGGCGTCGGCCACCGCCAGGATTCGGGACAGCTTGGGGATCTCCTCCCCCCTCAGCCCCTGGGGATAGCCGCTGCCGTCCCAGCGCTCGTGGTGGGTCAGGATATACTCGGCGATATGCTCCAGCTCCATGGAGGACTTGGCGATCCGGTATCCCACCGTGCAGTGGGTTTTCATGATCTGCCACTCCTCCTCGTTGAGGGAGCCGGGCTTTTTCAGCACCCGGTCGTCGATGCCCACCTTGCCGATGTCGTGGAGCATGGCGAAGAGCTCCAGCTCTCCCAGCCGGTTGGGCGGAAGCCCCAGCACCCTTCCCATCTGGCGGGAGAGGCGGGCCAGCCGCTTGGCGTGGGCCTCGGTCTCCTCGCTTTTTTCATAGAGGGTGGCCATGATGGAGGAGATGATGGCGCTGTGGGAGCTTCGGTTGTTCAGCAGCTTGCGGTTTCTCAGATAGCTGTCGGCGATCTTGTTTAAATCGGTGATCCTCTGGTCGGGGGTTTCCATGGTGGAATACCCGACGCTGATGCTGATCTCATAGTTTCTGGCGTCGGGGCCGGTGTTGAACTCGCTGCAGCCGCCCCGGATGGCCATGGCCAGGTTCTGGGCGGTCCGGTCGTCGGTCTGGGGCAGCAGCAGGGCGAACTCGTCGCCTCCCACCCGGCAGAGCACATCCTGAGGCCGGCGGACCCGGTCGATCAGGGCGGCCACCGTTTTAATCAGGGTGTCCCCCTCGGCATAGCCGAAGGCGTCGTTGATGAGCCGCACCCCGTTGATGTCCACCAGGATCAGGGAGAGGGGGAGGTTGTCGGGATCGGCGCTCATCCGCTCCGCCTGCTGCTCATAGACCCGGCGGTTGAAAAGCCCGGTCAGGGCGTCGTGGTCGTTGAGATAGCGGATCTCGATCTCCTGCTTCTTGCGCTGGGTGATGTCGATGATCTGCCCCTCCAGGGCCACCACATTCCCATGGGCGTCATAGACGGCCTGCCCCTGCTCCAGCACCCATTTGCATTTGCCCGAGGCGGTGCGGATCTCGTATTCCTCTTTGATCTTGGTATGATAGGCCGCCGCCTTCTCCCAAGCCTTCCACAGGTGCTCCCGATACTCGGGGAGGATCAGGTCGTTGAAGGAACACTCGCTGTTGTTGACCAGGGCCTGGGGGGGATAGCCGGTCAGCTCATAGCAGCTCCCCGAGACATACTCCATGGTCCAGTTCTTGTCGAAGGCGCAGCGGTAGGCCATGCCCACCAGGTTGTCCAGCAGAACGGCCTTGGACCGCTCGCTCTCCTGCAGATTCTCCTCCAGCCGCTTGCGCTGGGTGATGTCCAGCATCAGGCCCTGGAGGGCCTCCACATTTCCGTTCTCGTCATAGACGCCCTGGATATTGTCCAGCACCCATTTGATATTCCCGTCGGCGTCCCGAAGCTCATACTCGCAGGAGATCTTCCGGCGCAGGGCCAGCCCGAGCCGGACCTCCTGCCGGAGGGTCTCGTGGTACTTGGGCAGGATCAATTCGTGGATGCTGATATGTTTATTATCGATAAAATCCTCGGGGCAGTAGCCGGTCAGCTCATAGCAGCCCCCGGAGATATATTACATGGTCCAGGTGCGGTCGTTGCTGCAGCGATAGGCCACCCCCATCAGGTTGTCCAGCAGGAAGGCCTTGGCCTGCTCGCTCTTCCGCAGATTTTCCTCCAGCCGCTTGCGGTCGGTGATGTCCAGCATCAGGCCCTGGAGGGCCACTACCTTCCGGTTCTCGTCGTAAACCCCCTGGATGCTGTCCAGCACCCATTTGATGTTCCCGTCGGCGTCCAGGATCTCATATTCGCAGGTGATCTTCCGGCGCAGGGAAAGCCCCTGGCGGATCTCCCGGCGGATCTGCTCCCGATACTTGGGCAGGATCATCTGGGCAAAACTGACCCGGTTTTGAAGGAAGTCCTCGGGGGAATAGCCGGTCAGCTCATGGCAGCCGGCGGAGATATACCGCATGGTCCAGTTCCGGTCGTTGTCGCAGCGATAGGCCACTCCGATCAGGTTGTCCAGCAGGAAGGCCTTGTCCTGCTCGCTCTCCCTCAGGTTTTTCTCCAGCTCCTTGTGGCGGGTGATGTCCTCCACCAGGCAGAGGTGGTCAAAGCCGTACTGGTTCTCCTCCAGGGGGGCGACATACAGATGGATCCAGACCGGGGAACCGTCGGGGCGGAGATACCGCTTCTCCAGGTCGTAGCCCGGGATCTCCCCCGCCTTAAACCGCTGGTAAAGCGTCAGGTCGGCCTCCAGATCCTCGGGGTGGGTCAGATCGGTCCAATACTTTCCCTCCAGTTCGGCGGGGGAACGGCCCAGAATTTTTTCATAGGCCTCGTTGAAAAAGTTAAAATCCCGGTCATTGCTGAAGGAGCCGTTCTTATTCCCAAAGCAGATGCCCACGGGGCAGCGGGTAAACACGGCCCGAAAGAAGGACTCGCTCTGCCGCAGGCTCTGTTCCAGCTGCTTGCGCTCGGTGATGTCCATCACCAGACCTTCCACGGCCGTCAGATTCCCCTCGCTGTCATAGATGCCCTGCCCCTGGTCCTGCACCCACTTGATCTCCCCCGAGGCGGTTTTGATCTGGTATTCCATTTTCAGCTTTTGGCGGTTTTTTGCCACCTCGGTCCACCGGGCCAGCAGCTCCTGGCGGTACTGGGGGAGGATGAGGTCGCTGTAGGAGAAGGGGCTGCGGTCCACCAGCTGCCGGGCGGTATAGCCGGTCAGCTCCAGGCATCCCCCCGAGACATAGACCAGCTTCCAGTCCACCAGACGATAGGCCATCCCGGGCAGGTTGTCCAGCAGCACGGCCTTAGAGCGCTCGCTCTCCTGCAGATTTTCCTCCAGCCGCT
>JAKOTC010000155.1 GCA_029776465.1 Bacillota bacterium | reverse complement strand
TGAACAACTCGGCAAGCTTTTTGGTATACTCCATGTCAAAGCTGGGATAAAAGCCTTTGGTCCATTCAAAGGTGTCCCGGATCTTCATCCCTTCAGGATAGAGGGTGGCTTCGTTCATCAGATAGATTTTTCTCAGCATCCTGTCATTTTCCAGGGAGGGCTCTCCGTCGACCAGAACCTCTCCGCTGTCGGCGAAGACCCGGCCGGTGATGATGTTGAGCAGAGTAGTTTTGCCCGCTCCGTTCCGCCCCAGAAGGCCGTAGATTTTATTTTCTTCAAAATTCAGGTTAACGCCCCTCAGCGCCTGGGTGGTTCCATAGCTTTTGGAAACATTTTTAATCTCAATCATTCGGCAAACCCTCTTTCTATCATAGTTAAGATTTCATCCTTGCACAGTCCCAGGCGGTGGGCTTCCTCCACCAGCTTGGCGATAAAATGATCGTAAAACTCTTCCTTGCGTTTCATCCTCAGTTTTTCTACAGCTCCGGTTGCCACAAACATCCCGACTCCCCTCTTTTTATAAACAATTCCGCTGTCCACCAGCAGGTTGATTCCCTTCAGCGCCGTGGCAGGGTTTATTTTGTAATTGACCGACAGCTCGGTGATGGAAGGAATCTGTCCCTCCTCCTCAAAAGCCCCGGACAGGATGGCGTCCTCCAGCCCCTCGGCAATTTGAAGGAAGATGGGCTTCTCCGATTCAAAATCCAATTGCAAGTTGCTCGCCTCCTTTATTGGAAATGTGGTTAACTACTTGACTAACTAACTACAATTGAATTCTATCATCCTTGGATTGATTTGTCAATAGGGAAAATAAAAAAATTTAAAAAAATTTTCGGACACATCCGAAGGGTGTGTCCGAATCTGTGTTTTTATGGCCGGGGCGGGTTTTCGGCCCTCCAAACCTTGTAGTCTTCGGCCACCTGATCGGTGAACCGTTCCAGCATTTCGGGAGAAAAGGCGGGGGAGGGGCCGATATTGTTTTCTAGATGCCAAACATAATTATAATGAATTAAGCTTTTTAAATCCGCCGCTTCGGCTCCGTCAATCTTTCCGTAGAGGGAAGGATCATAGGCTTCCACCTCATCCCAAACCCGGCGGGCCCAGGGGGTGTGGTGGAAGGCGTAACTGCTGGAGAGGCGGATCTCGTTGCGGTACAGGGGAAACCAGCCCTCTCCGGTCTGCTCCATATAGGGGGCGCGAACCTGCAGGTCCCATTTCCAGTCCAGAAACAGGTGAAGCAGCTGGCCTTCGTCAAAATCGTTTTGGGGGTCGGTTTTGGAAGCCAGGGCGGCCAAGGCCCCGCTTCGGTCGGGCAGGCTGCGCAGGTGTTTGACTTCCTTGGCTCTCCAGTCGCTGACGGCGTCGGGAGCCAGATTTCCCACCCAAAAGAGGGTGCTTCCCTCAGGGCGGACTTTATGGGCGGTAAGCAGATGAATCATTAATCCCGGCATGATGAACCTCTTTGATATTGATTTCCTTATCATTATAGGCCGGGAGGGGGTAAATTGTCAAACGCCGTCAGTTTGCTTTGAAGCGTTTGAGCAGGCTGGAATAATACCATTGGGGACGGTGTTCGTTGAAAGAAACCAGGCCGAAGATCCTGGGCTTTCCGATATGTACCCGGATCCCCACATGGCGGTATCCCATCAGCGCCAGCGGCACCTTGGTGACAATATCGTTGCCGTTTTCCACCCGAAGGGTTTTAAATACCCGGTTGTTGTAGGATTTTTTAAAGGCCGCGTTGCCCACCCGGGGCGAGCCGAACAGGTAGACTTCAAAGTCCCTGTCGGGGAAATTATACTGCAGATCCACCCCGCAAAGGATGGCCAGCGCCGCTCCCTGGGAATGGCCGCAAACCCGGACCTGCT
>JAKOTC010000154.1 GCA_029776465.1 Bacillota bacterium | reverse complement strand
TGGCTGGAAAATGACTTTCAAAATCCGGGATGGTGGCACAACGAAATCGGAACGCCTCGCAATATTGCCGATCTGGTGCTGATGATGCGGGATGTGCTGCCCGACCCCTTGTTGCATAAAGCCCTGGAAATTATGGCACGGGGCTCCATGAAAACCAATGAGCGGGTGGAAAGCTGGACGGGGGCAAATCTGGTCTGGGGTGGAAGCATCACCCTGCGCCATGCCCTGCTGACGGGGGATACCGGGTTGCTCGTCCGGGCTGTCGCCCGGATCGGCCGGGAGCTGGACTATCTGCCCGAGGGCATCCAGCCCGACGGGAGCTTTTTTCAGCATGGCGCCCGTTTTTATTCGGGCGGATATGGGCGCTCCTTTGCCTGTGACCTGGCGCTCTTGATCTGGGCGCTGAAGGATACCGAGTTTCAGTTTCCAAGGGCAGGGCTGGAGATTTTTATGAGCCACATTCTGGACGGGCTTCAGCATATGACCCAGGGGCATTTCCTGGATTATGCCTGCGTAGGGAGGGAGTTTACCCGGAAGGGGATGCTGGATGCCACCGGTCTGGGAAAACACCTGGCTCTTTTATTGGAGGTGCCCCAAATCCCACGCCATGAGGAACTGGCGGGCTATCTGCACCGGATGTCCGGCGGGAACGAGGAATGGAAGGCCACCCGTTTCTATCCCCATGCCATGCTGGTGACCCACCACGGCAGAGGGTTATATTTCGGTATCAAGTGCCTAAGTGACCGGATTTTATGCCCCGAAAGCTGCAATCACGAAGGCGACCTGTTTTATAATATGTCCTATGGCGGCCATACCTGTATTATGCGAAAAGGGGATGAATATGCCGATATCTGTCCCATTTGGGATTATGCCGCCATTCCCGGAACCACCGCCAGACCTCAGACCGATGACCAGCTTTTGGCCCACCCTGAATGGAAGATGAACACCCTGCCCAGTTCCATCAGCGGCGGAATGGAGAAGGATGGTCTGGCATTGATCTACGAAAAGGCCGAACATGACGGCATCAGCGCCAAAATCAGCTTTTTTGTCTTTGACGGCAGGATGGTGGCTCTTGGAGCGGACATCACCGATGAAAAGGGTGGAATGCTGCAAACCACCGTGAACCAATGCTGGGCAAGGGGCGAGGTCATAGAAAAGGAGGGCGCCCTGTTCCATGACGGAATCGCCTATTACAATCTGGACCCCGATACAACCTTTCAATACACCCTGAAAACCGTGACCGGTTCTTGGCATCGTAATAACTTCGGTGAGCCGGATGATCCGGTGACCGGCGAAGTGTTTACCCTGACCATTCCCTGCGATCCCTCCAGACATAGCGCCTATGCCTATGCCGTTTGTCCCGAGGGAACCCGCCCCGGCTGTCAGATGCTTTCCAACGATGGCAAGATGCAGGCCATTCGGCTGGAGGACGGAACCGTGATGGGTGTAGACTATGAAAAAGGCGAGTGCTATATCCGGTGATTCTTTTTTAGGGGGCAGACCGTGCGGTCTGCTCTTATATTTTTTAAATTGCCTGCCAACATTTCCGCTGAAAGTGTTACTTGTATATTGAAACGTTTCAAATGACATAAGGACGGTGAGGGGTATGACACTCGACGATGGGCAGATCAATATTCCAAAACCCACAACCTCCAAACCGCCGAGGACTTGTCCGGGCAAAATTCTGGTTTTTGCTGGTCTCTGGGCCGGCATGATCGCATTGATGATCTGGACGGTTTTGTCTACACCATCTGCCAGCATACCTGGTGTCGCTTTCTTCGATCCAACAAAAAGCATTGGGGCACCTGAATACCGAGGATTTGTTGGAAGATGGTTTTGATTTGCAAGAGAAGGCACATAACCGGGCAATCACCGAGAAGCTGAAGGTTGAAATCGCTTATTTATCCGGACTCCACGCCGAATCACTTTGATGTTCTATTATGCGAATAAAACGGGAAAGGAAATCGCCGAGGCGTTGAAATCTATCCCCATTATTCCAGCGACAAAGGCTGTTGGGTTATCCCACCCAGGAGGAAGCCAAACGGCTTTGCACCGTGGTTTGGAGTGAAAAATAAATCCGTATGACAAAATCGCCCCTGTTGCGGATTCGCAACAGGGGCGGTTACTTATGCTTTATTCTCAGGTTTCTTTTTCATGGTCAGGGAAATTCGCTTTTTGGGCACATCCACGCTTAAAACGTAAACGGTCACCACATCGCCCACTCTTACCACTTCGGAAGGGTGTTTGATAAACCGGTCGCAGATTTCGGAGATATGGACCAGTCCGTCCTGATGGACGCCGATATCCACAAACACACCAAAGTCGATGACGTTTCGAACGGTGCCCACCAGCTCCATCCCCGGCTTTAAATCCTCCATGCTGAGAATGTC
>JAKOTC010000153.1 GCA_029776465.1 Bacillota bacterium | reverse complement strand
TCCAACTCATCAATTTTTTCACCCACACCGATGAATTTTACCGGCTTGCCTGTAACCGCCCGAACCGTCAGCGCAGCACCACCTCTGGTATCGCTATCCATCTTGGTGATAATAACACCGTCAATCCCGATCTGCTCGTTAAAAGAGGAGGCCACATTGACAGCATCCTGTCCGGTCATCGCGTCGACCACCAGAAGTATCTCGTTGGGATTGACCGCCGCTTTAATCTGCTTTAATTCGTCCATTAGGGCTTCATCGATATGCAGTCGCCCCGCCGTATCAATCAAAACCAGATCGTTGCCATGGTCTTTGGCAAAGGCAAGGGCTTTCTTCGCAATATCCACCGGGTTTTCCTGTCCCATTTCGAAAACGGGAACCCCGGCTTTTTTGCCCACCACCACCAGCTGCTCAATCGCAGCGGGACGATAAATATCACAAGCCACCAAAAGAGGACGCATCCCCTGCCCTTTCAGCATATATGCGAGTTTGGCGGCATGGGTGGTTTTACCCGATCCCTGCAAGCCGCAGAGCATTACCACTGTAGGCGGCTTGGAAGCAAGGGATATTTTACTGCTGGTGTTGCCCATCAAAGCGGCTAATTCATCGTAGACGATTTTGATAACCTGCTGGGCAGGAGTTAAGCTTTCCAAAACCTCTGCACCCATGCACTTTTCGGAAACACCGGCAATAAATTCTTTCGCAACCTTATGGCTGACATCGGCCTCCAGCAAAGCAAGGCGCACCTGGCGCATCGCTTCTTTAATATCCGATTCGGTTAACTTACCTCGGTTTTTTAAGGATTTAAAAACATTGCCGAGCTTTTCGGCCAAACCTTCAAAGGCCATCAGTCATTCCCTCCCGGTCTAAATCTTTCATTTTAGAAGCTCTTTTGCCATGTCTTCAATTAAGACCGCCGATTGCTCAACCACGCGGAAATTGCCCAAACGGCTTTGCTCCTGAATGGTCCGCGCGTGGCCTATAATCTTTTCAAGACCTTCTGAAACCTGACGGAAGCGTTTGGCATAGCCGATTTTAGACTCCATTTCAAGCAGAGTTTCCTCTGCCCGCTTGATGGCATCTCGCACACCCTGGCGGGTGATTTTGGCATGCTCGGCAATTTCAGCCAGAGACATATCTTCGTTGTAATACATCTCAGCCAGTTCCCGCTGTTTTTCAGTCAGCATATCGCCGTAAAAATCCAGCAGAAGAAAAACCTCAAAATTTTTCATTTGCCCAGCAGCCCCTTTCTTCCTCAGATGTAAAGTCTAACAACTTTACATTCGTATATTATAATGCATGTCTTCTTTTTTGTCAATACCTTTTTGCAGATTATTCGGCAATTTCATAGAGAAAATGGCTGTGCCCCAAAAATGTCCCTAAAAAAAGACCGCCCCCTCAAGGGCGGAAGAAAATGAAATGAAGAAAATAAAGCGAAGCTAAATCATGTTGGTATTATGTGTTCTTACTGTTTTTTGCATGTACAGCCGCCGGCGTTGGTCCCGTTGTTATAGTTGCTGTTTTCGGGCATCTTCGGTGGGAAGAACTGGTCTGTCGGGAACTGGAGAGAGTAGAAGAGGCCGCAGGGATCTTCTTCTGAACTGACGCACTCCTTGGTGGGAATACCGAATCCGCAAGCGGGAATGACCAGCTGAACCTTCCGGGAGATATAGATAATTGAGAAGAGTCCGATGGTGACCAGAACCATTTTGCCCTGGTCGGGGTCAACGAAGTTGCCCTGGAACTGACTGGCTACACCGGAGGGAATGTTGCCGCAGCCGCAGGCACTGCAGGGGTCATAGCAGGGATTGCAGCAATTGCGATCGCAGATATCAACAATCCGCGCGGACAGTGCGATGGGATCCACCAATTCCACTGTTGCCTTCGGCATGTTAGAGCTGCTAATCGTATCGCTGTTGCAGCCGCAGGATGTAGAGGTGAAAGACATCGATTCGCCTTCGCTGCCGTACAGGATGACTTTTTTGTTGACGATTGCCAAGCCCTCGACGCTCATCGGCCGCCCACCAATGCTGGTGAAAACGTCTAAATATACACGGAAGAAGATGGTGATGTCAACTGCAAAGAATCCGTTGTTGTAGGCTATGGACTCCACATTGACGAGGACATTGGCAACCTCGGCCTTTTTAAACTTCACGCTGATAGCCTGGTTGATCAGAGGCTGTACACAATCGGTAAAGTAAACCTGTAAATCCTCAAAACAATCTTTGTCGGAGCAGGCATCATACACTCTGTCGACACTGACGTTTACTACCTCTTTGTAACAGCTCTGACTCAAGTAGTTATAATTGTTGTCAGACATGGGTAAATCCTCCGTTCTATTCTGTTTCGCCGGTTTTAAACCGACGATCCTCAACAACATTGTATGGAAATCCTTCAATTTGGTGACGACTTTATTGCCGATTCCGCACTATTTTTCAAAGCTGTGTCAGCGCTGTATTTAGATGCGGCATTAATGGGAAAACGGTTGACAAAAGAGGTCGGAAATGGTATTCTTATAAGGTTGAATACACAATATATTAGAAAAGTAAAAATTAATTTTGAAATGCGGAAAGGCATGATAATTCAATGAAGTGGACAGGACTAAACAAACTGCGTGAAATGTATCTTTCTTTCTTTGAAAGCAAGGGTCATCTGAGACTCCCCAGCGCCCCCCTGCTTCCTCAGGGCGACAACAGTTTGCTGCTGATTAACTCGGGAATGGCGCCGTTGAAGAAATATTTTTCCGGTGAGGCTGTGCCTCCCCGTAAGCGTGTTACAACCTGCCAAAAATGCATCC
This sequence comes from Bacillota bacterium, assembly GCA_029776465.1. Lineage (GTDB taxonomy): Bacteria > Bacillota > Clostridia > Oscillospirales > JAKOTC01 > JAKOTC01. Next base: position 1,527 of record JAKOTC010000153.1, on the reverse strand, counting down.
GCACGCCGGATATCGAGCGGGTAGGCATCACCGCCCGCCACGGCACCTATTTTGAAATGCTGGGCAACTTCTCCTTCGGCGATTATTTCAAGCGTGAAGCCCTGCACTGGTCCTGGGAGTTCTGCACCAAAGTGCTGGAACTGCCTGAGGATCGTTTATGGGCATCGGTTTATGAAAACGACGATGAAGCGGTCGAGATCTGGACCAAGGAAATCGGCATGCCCGCCGATCATGTGGTCCGTCTGGGCAAAGAGGATAACTTCTGGGAGATCGGTTCAGGACCCTGCGGCCCCTGCTCCGAGATCTATTTCGACCGGGGTCCCGAGTATGGCTGTGGCAGTCCTGATTGCAAACCCGGCTGCGATTGCGACCGCTTTATGGAATTCTGGAACAATGTCTTCACCCAGTTCAATCATGACGGCAACGGCGGTTATACCGAGCTGGAGAAAAAGAACATCGACACCGGTATGGGGCTGGAACGCCTGGCCTGCCTGATGCAGGGCGTCAACAGTCTGTTTGAAGTGGACACCGTCCGTAATATATTGAATCATGTCTGCCGCATTGCCGGCGTGGAATACCACGACAACGAAAAATCCGATATCTCCATTCGGGTGATCACCGACCATATCCGTTCCACCGTCTTCATGACCTGTGACGGAATCCTGCCCTCCAACGAAGGCCGCGGATATGTTCTCCGCCGCCTGCTTCGCCGGGCTGCCCGTCACGGCAGGCTGCTGGGAATCAATCGCCCCTTCCTCTTTGAAATCTGCGACACCGTGATTGAAGAGAACAAAGGGGCTTATCCCGAGCTGCTGGAAAAAGCGGATTATATCAAACGTGTAATCTCCGAGGAAGAAAAACGTTTTGCACAAACCATTGATTCTGGCATGGCCATGCTCTCCGAAATGACCGATAAGCTGGTGGCATCGGGAAACCGGGTTCTGTCCGGCGATGACGCCTTTAAGCTTTACGATACCTACGGATTCCCCATTGATCTCACCCGGGAAATCACCGCTGAAAAAGGTCTGTCCGTGGATATGGAGCGGTTTACCGAACTGATGAATATTCAGAAAGAGACCGCACGTTCCGCACGGATGGCAGCGGGTGTGGAAGGCTGGAGCAACAGCGATCTGCTGTCCTCAATTCCGGCAACCCGTTTCCTCGGATATACCACCCTTTCCGCCCCTGCTGAAATTCTGGCCATTCTCTCCGGCGATGAAAGTGTCGGCAGTATCCCCGTCGGAACCGAGGCGGTTCTGGTTTTGGATTCCACGCCTTTTTATGTGGAGAGCGGCGGACAGGTGGGCGACGTGGGCCTGATTCGTCAGCCGGGCGGTGTATTTGAGGTGACCGACACCAAAAAGACCGCAGGCGGTCAATACACTCATTTCGGCAAAGTGGTGGAAGGCAACATCACGGTTGGGGCTTGCAATGCCGAGGTCGATGAAACTGTCCGGTCCGCGACCATGCGCAACCACTCTGCCACCCACCTGCTTCAGGCCGCTGTGCGCACAGTGTTGGGTGGCC
>JAKOTC010000152.1 GCA_029776465.1 Bacillota bacterium | reverse complement strand
GTTTACAGCGTGGATGTTCTCTCCCCGCCCCAGCCGATTGACTCCCCTGCCCAGCTGGACGTGAAGCGGTATGGTGTAATCGTCACCAGCGGCCGTCGCCGCGGCCTGCTTCTGCCCAATCTGGAAGGGGTGGATACCGTGGAAGAGCAGATCTCCATCGCCCTGGATAAAGCCGGGATTCAACCGGGCGAGAAATACAGCCTGGAGCGGTTTGAGGTGGTGCGCCATCAATGAAAGTCGCCTGTGAAATCTGCCCCCATCACTGTAAGCTGGAGGAGGGGCAATCCGGCTTCTGCCATGCCCGCCGAAATGAAGGGGGAAGGATTGTCTGCGCCAATTACGGGCAAGTCACCGCGCTGGCGCTGGATCCCATCGAGAAAAAGCCCCTGGCCCGGTTTTTCCCGGGTAGCCGGATTTTATCAGTGGGCAGCTATGGGTGCAATCTACGCTGTCCTTTTTGTCAAAACCATTCCATCTCCATGGCCTCTCAGGCCGATGAAGCCACCACGGTCATCACCCCGGAGCAGCTGGTGGAAAAGGCCTTGCAGCTGGTCCCACAGGGCAATATCGGCATCGCCTATACCTACAACGAGCCCCTCATCGGATATGAGTTCGTGGCAGACTGCGCAAAGCTTTCCCGTCAACACAATTTAAAAAATGTGCTGGTTACCAACGGTACCATCTGTGAAAAGCCCTTGATGCAGATTCTCCCCTTTATCGACGCCATGAATATTGACTTGAAGGGGTTTACTCAGGCGTTTTATGACAAGCTAAGCGGAGATCTGAAAACAGTGAAAAAGACCATCTCTCTTTCCGCCCAAGCCTGTCATGTGGAGGTTACCACCCTTCTGATTCCCGGAGAAAACGACAGTGAGGAGGAAATCGAAAGCCTTTGCCGCTGGCTGGCCGGGATCAGTTCCGAGATCCCCCTGCATCTATCCCGTTTTTTTCCCCGCTATCGCTACAATACAAAACATCCCACACCCGTTAACCGGGTATACGAACGGGCCGCTCTGGCCCGGCGCTATCTCAAATATGTTTATACCGGAAATTGCTGAAAAAATGCCCGCTGAATCTGAAAAGATTGAGCGGGCATTCTTTATCATATTACCACTATTCCAGCGGTTTATCTGTCCTTTGATAGACCTTTCCGTAGGGGTGAGTAGGGTCTGAAACGCGAACCAGTTTCAGCTTTCCGTCGGAAACCAATTTTTGAATCCTCAAAGTCAGCCAACCGTCACCGATGCCGAATGAATAAGCCCCTAAAACCGTTCCAATCAGCCTTGCCATCAGAAATTCTCCCTCGGGAATCTGCCGAATCAGAAAAGCATCATAAAAGTCTTCGGACACAGAAACCAGCCGGCCGTTCACCACCGCACGAAGAGGGGCGTTTTCCTGCCGAAGCCGCCGCCATATATCGCTTTGCAGCTGCTTTTCCATGGCCGGCACTTCCCTTTCCAGCGGCAAATAGCGATAATACTGTCCCGGCGGGACCTCTCCCCAGTCACCACCCGCATAAACGGCCCCGGTTGCGTCCGTCCAGCATTCCGGCAGGGAGATGACCCGAAGGGGACAGTCTATGTCCCAAAGGGTATTACACAGGAAAGCAAAACCGCAAGCCGAAAAGGCGGCTCCGCTTTTCCACACCCGGATAGGCTGACCGTCCCGAGCGGCGACTTTCAGCTTTTCCAAGTCTGTGCGCTGACACTGAAAAAAGGATTCCACTTCTTCCGGCTGAAAGCAGACCGAACCGAACATCCGTATAAACGCCTCTTTGCGGGCCTGGCTGTCCAATTCGCCGCCGTATCCCGCGCTCTCCGGCGCGGGAAGCATTTTATCTCGGCCATGAACGTCAAATCGGTTTTTATACCTT
>JAKOTC010000151.1 GCA_029776465.1 Bacillota bacterium | reverse complement strand
TTGTATAATATTTGTATATTTACCGGTGGGAGGACTCATGGAGCTGATCGAAAAAATCAAACAGCACGAGCTGGAAAGCTATCGGCTGTATGCCACCCGGATTCCCACCACTTTCGGATGTCTGTATTTCAACTCTGACAATCCCGAATCATATGACAGCAACCACGCGCATATAACCCATTATGAAAATTCTCTGGAAGCCCTGGAAGTGATCGAGGTTTTCTATCTGTCCAAAGGCATCCGGCCCAGGATCTACGGCCAGACCGCCGGGGAGCTGGAACGGCTTCGACCTTTTCTGGCAGAGCGGAAATTTCAGCTTTCCGTCGAACCGATCACCCTGATGGTTTGCAGGCCGGACAAAGCGGCTGTTTCCCCGGCGCCGACAAAGTCGGTTCGGACCGTTCGGGAGATTGAGGAGGTGGCGAACCTCATTCGGGCTGTGGATCAGGGCGACTGGAATGTAAAAGCGGTTCAGCGCTGTCTTTCCAGCCCCTCTTACACCCTGTTTGCCGCCTATGAGGGGGAGAGCGGGCGGTCAGCATCGCCGCGCTTCAAACCCACTCCGAACTGGGCGTGGGGCTGGTCAACAACGTAATGACCCACCCGGATTTCCGAAACCGCGGGTATTGCACCACTGTCATCAATGAATTAATGAAATTTAACCGGTCGGGGGAGGACTATCCCCTTTATCTCTTCACTTCCAATCCCGCGGCCCTTCGGATTTATTCCGGATTCGGCTTCTCGCCCTTTGAAGGGGATTATCAGGCCTTTTCCGCCTGGAAAGAGATCCAATTTCGTTTGTAATAGATAATCCATTTACATATATGAAAGGTCTGTTGGTATGAGCGAACCCAGAGCGCAAGCCTTTATCCATACCGGATGGCTTGTCCGCAATTTTCAAACAATTAAAAATCACATTCGTCCCGGCTGCAAGATTTGCGCCATAGTGAAGGCCGACGCCTATGGACACGGATTATTGATTGCCGCCCGCGCGCTGGCGGCGGCGGGTACGGATTATTTCGGTGTTGCCACTATCAGCGAGGCCCTGGCGATCCGCGAAGCGGGCATCAACACTCCCATCCTGATTCTGGGTTACACCGCCGAGGAGGATATCCCCAAGCTGTCCCAATACCATCTGACCCAAATTGTTTACAGTGAAGAATATGCCCGCCTTCTCTCCGAAAAGGCCGACGGAACGCTGCTTTGCCATCTCAAGATTGACACCGGCATGCATCGGCTGGGCTTTGACCATGAGGACGTGGAGGGCATTTTAAAGGCGCTTTCTCTTCCCAACCTGCGTTTCGAAGGAATCATGACTCATTTTGCCTGTTCCGATGAGCCGGAAAAACCGGCTACGCTGGAACAGTTTCAGCGATTTATAAACCTCACCCAAAAGCTTGAAAAGCTGGGCCATACCTTTGCCATCCGGCATACCGCCAACAGCGGCGCCATCCTTCACTTCCCCCAAACCCATCTGGATATGGTGCGCCCCGGTCTGCTGCTGTACGGCATGACACCCGACGAAAGCGTTCTGCCCGGCCTTACTCCCGTGATGGAGCTGGCCGGCGTGGTGGAATCCATCCATCTCATCAAGGCCGGCGAGCCGGTCAGTTATGGAGGCACTTATATCTGCAAAAAAGACACCCTGGCCGCCACAGTCAGCTTGGGCTATGCCGACGGGGTCAACCGCGCCCTCTCCAATAAGGGCTGTTTCCTCATCAACGGCCAGCGGGCGCCCATTATCGGCTCGGTTTGCATGGACCACCTGATGGTGGATATCAGCGACCTGAAGGGCGTAAAAACCGGCATGCTGGCCTATATGTTGGGCGGCGGCGAAAGAGGGGTTACCGCCAGCGAGGTGGCCCAGCTTGCCAAAACCATCAGCTATGAAATCATCTGTCATCTCTCCAACTCCCGAGTCCCCAGAGTCGTGGTGGAGGATTAATATCAGCCTGAAAAATTAAAGTTCTTTGCCAAGCTTTCTTTCAAGAAAGCGGCGGGAGGAAAAATGAGCGGAACGGATTTAAAATGGGTTGCTGTTTTTGCCATGCTGGTCGATCATATCGGGGCTATTTTTATAATGCCCCCACTTGTCAAGACAATTTTTTAGCTTTTCTAAGTTAGGTTCTCCTTTCTTTATTTTTGTATCATTATAACATTTATGCATTCTGTTGGAGGATGTCAAGGGCGAGCGTAAGCGAGTTCATCTTGACCCTTGACATCCAATAAATATACATCCTTTTGTTTCCCGGGCTGTTCTTACAGACCGGC
>JAKOTC010000150.1 GCA_029776465.1 Bacillota bacterium | reverse complement strand
TCACTTCGCCGGCCAGGCCCATCGTGCTGCTTGAAAAAATCCGGGATGTCTTCGTTGAGGGTGTCGGCGGGGAAAGCCGCTTTGTCGGTGCTTTCCTGCCCTATACCCCCTTGCAGCAGCTGCTGACCGATGCCTGCGGGCGGCTGGTAATGACTAGCGCCAATCTCTCCGGTCAGCCGGTGATCACAGAGGATCGGCGGATGCTTTCCCTGACCTCCCCTCATCTGGCGGGAGTGCTATACCATTCCCGGCGGATTCTGACCCCGCTGGACGACACGGTAATGCGGGTAGTGCACAACACCCCTCAGATGATTCGCAGAAGCCGAGGGGTTACACCCCTGCCCATCGAATTAAAAGAAAGCGCCTCCCGCCCGGCTCTGGCCATGGGCGGCGACCTGAAAAGCGCCTTTTGCCTGCTGGCGGGCAGCCGGGCTATCCTCTCCCAGTATTTCGAGGACATGGAGGAATATGCCGTAGCCCAAAAATACCGGGAGGCTTTGACCCGAATGGAGTCCCTTTTCGGAATCCACCCCGCCGCCATCGCCTGCGACCTCCATCCGGGCTATGTTACCACAGGGCTGGCCAAAAGGCTTGCCCGGAAAAGAGGAATTCCGCTTTTGCCGGTTCAGCATCATCATGCCCATGCAGCCTCGGTGATGGCTGAGCATGGCCTTTCCTCCTGTATCGGGGTGGTCTTTGACGGCACGGGGTATGGAACCGACGGAGCCGTTTGGGGCGGCGAATTTTTATACTGCAATGGCAAAACCTTTGAGCGGCCAGCCCATCTGGATTATGTCCCCCTCTGCGGCGGGGATGAGGGGATGAAAAACGCCGGGATGACTGCCGACTGTTACCTTATTGGCGCAGGTATCTCAAAAGAAGGCAAGGAGTTTCAAACCCTCCAGGCAGCGTTAAACGCAGGCATCAACACCCACCTCAGCTCCAGCATGGGCAGGCTGTTTGACGCGGTCAGCGCGCTGTTGGAAATCCGAAGCCGGAACTCCTATGAAGGAGAGGCGGCTATCGCTTTGGAAAATACGGCGGCGGCTTATGCTCAAAAGGGCGGAAAGCCCTATCCGCTATCCTTTCAGATTCGGCAGTCCCGGGAGGGGATACTGGCGGATCAGAGGGGGCTGATTCAAGACCTTTGGCAGGCCCGGCAATCGGGAGTGGAGACCGGGGCGCTGGCGCTGGGCTTTCACCGGGCGGTCGCCGAAATGGTGCTGGAGATTTGCGGGCTGATCCGAGAGCAGACCGGAGAAGGGAATGTGGCGCTCAGCGGCGGGGTTTTTGCCAATCTCCTGCTGACCGAAGAATGCATTCATCGGCTGTCGGATGCCGGATTCAAGGCTTATCTCAATCATCAGGTGCCGGCCAATGACGGCGGGATTTGCCTGGGACAGGCTTTTTTGTCAATGAACTGTTGACCAAATCATTTAGAATTGTATCCTGTTTCAAAATAGGATATAGTATTGCTATAAATCGAAAGGAACTTGATTATGTGTGTTGCGATGCCGGGCAGGGTGATATCCGTGGAGGGCACAAGGGCGACGGTGGACTTTTCGGGCAACCGGGTTGAGGCTCAGGCGGGCCTGGTGAAGGTCAAGCCGGGCGATTATGTGCTGGTGCATGCGGGCTGCATTTTGCAGGTACTCTCCCCGGAGGAGGGTCAGTCGCTGGCCGACCTGTTTGAGGAACTGGATGAATTATGATCCCATTGAACGAGATAAAAACCTTTTTAAAGGAATACAGCGGCCCCCCTCTGCGGCTGATGGAGGTTTGCGGTACCCATACCGCCCAGATTTCCCGATGCGGGATTCCCGGGATGCTGTCCTCTGCCATTCAGCTGATCTCCGGACCAGGCTGTCCCGTTTGCGTGACGGTGACGGATTATATTGACAGACTGATCCGGCTGAGCCTTCAGCCCGATACGGTGGTGGTTACCTTCGGGGATATGCTTCGGGTGACCGGAACCGATCAGAGCCTCAATGACGCCAAAGCGCAGGGAGGACAGGTCAGAATGGTGTACTCCCCGCTGGATACCTTAAACCTGGCCCGGCAAAATCCGGACAAAACCTTTGTGTTTGCCGCGGTGGGCTTTGAAACCACCACCCCGGTATACGCCATGCTGTTGAAGGAGGCTCTCCGGATGGATATCCGAAACCTCCGGCTGCTGACCTCCTTAAAGACCATGCCCGGGGTGATCGAATGGATTGCCCAAAAGCAGGGTGGGATCGACGGCTTCATCGCGCCGGGGCATGTCAGCGTCGTCACCGGAAGCAGGTTGTTTGAGCCTTTGGCCGAAAAGCTGAAGCTGCCCTTTGCGGTGGCGGGTTTTCAGGGAGAGGAAATTTTAACTGCCATCTACGCGCTGGTGAAGATGCGGGGAAGGGGAAAGGTGCTCAATCTCTACCCCTCCGCCGTTACCCGGGAGGGCAATCTCGAGGCTCAGGAGGCTGCGGCGGAATTTTTCACTCCCTGTGATTCCGCCTGGCGGGGCATCGGGGTGATACCCGGATCCGGGATGCGGCTGAAAGAGAAATATGCCGCTTTCGACGCCGGAAGCGAGGGGCTGGATAGTGACCATGTCCATAACCCGCTCTGCCGTTGCGCCCAGGTGCTGACCGGAGCCATCCGCCCCTGCGACTGCCCTCTCTTTGGCAGGGTCTGCACGCCCGCCTCTCAGCAGGGCGCCTGCATGGTTTCCTCGGAGGGCAGCTGCTATCATTATTACATCAACCGGCGTAAAAACTGATCTCATAAAGAAGGGTGTGCCTATGAAAATCACCATGGCTCACGGCAGCGGAGGGACCGCTACCGCCGAACTGATTGACAGCATATTTGCTAGGCATTTTCAAAATCCCATACTGGCCCGAATGGAGGATTCGGCGGTGGTTCCCGGCGGAAACCGTATCGCCCTCACCACCGACAGCTTTGTGGTAACCCCCCTCTTTTTTTCCGGCGGGGACATCGGGCGGCTGGCGGTTTGCGGAACGGTGAACGACCTGGCCATGAGCGGCGCTCTGCCCCGATACCTTACCTGCGGCTTTATCCTGGAGGAAGGGGCCGATACCCAAGAGATAGAGCGGATTGTCCTCTCCATGGCTGAAACGGCAAGGGAAGCCGGCGTGACCATTGTGGCGGGGGACACCAAGGTCATCGAGGGCAGGGGCGGTCTCTATATCAACACCTCCGGGGTGGGTTTTGTGCCGGAGGATTGCACCCTCAGTTCTTCCGCCTGCCAACCCGGGGACAGGGTGATACTCTCCGGCTGTTTGGGGGACCACCATGCCGCCATCCTCAGCGCCCGGATGGGAATCGAAAACAACATCCAAAGCGACTGTGCCCCCTTGAACGGACTGACCGGGGCATTGATGCAAAACGGCATCCGGGTGCATGCCATGCGGGATGTGACCCGGGGGGACTGGCCACCGTGCTCAACGAGCTGGCCTCCGCCTCCGACTGTTGCATTCAGCTCATAGAGGAAGCCATCCCCGTCTCCGAACCGGTTCGGGGCTTCTGCGGCATTCTGGGGCTCGATCCGCTGACCATGGGCAACGAGGGCAAGATGGTGGCTGTGGTGGATGCCCGGGACGCCGAGCGGGCGGTTTCGATTCTAAAAGGCTGCCGGTATGGGGAACAGGCGGCTGTCATCGGCGAAATCACCGGGGAGGAGCCCAAAACCGTATTGTTGAAAACCGGGCTGGGCGGAACCAGGGTGTTGCCCCCCCTTGTACGGCGAGGGGCTTCCGAGAATTTGTTAACTTGCGCAGCATAAAAAATAAGGCATCAGGATTTGCTGTCCTGATGCCTTTTATGTATGAGCCGTGACCACCGGCAATTATTGCTTTTCAAACATAAAATCAATGAAGGCATTTTTCGCTTGCTGGACCAGCGGTTTGGAAATGGGGATTTGGGTTTTGTCCAACAGAATAAATTCCCGCGCCGTAACGCTTTGAACGTAATAGAGGTTCACAATAAAGGATTTGTGGCATCGGATAAATTGTCTGTTTTCCAGCAGTATTTTGGCGTAGTCGTTCAGGGTGCCAAAGCAGGAGAGGGCTTCCCGGCCGTTCAGGTGAAGGATGAGGGAATGGTCCATGCTTTCCACATACTGTATGGAATCGATATTCACCTTGGTCAGTTTTCTTTTTTCCCTGACCAGAATGCTTTTCGGATTTTTTTGAAGTTCCGCGAGCACCTTGCCCAGCAAAT
>JAKOTC010000149.1 GCA_029776465.1 Bacillota bacterium | reverse complement strand
GGAGAAACTCACCGATGGTTTCCAGGTCGCTCCGGGTCTCGGCCAGCAGTTTGGGGATGTCAAACTCGTACGGATTAAGCCGTTTCTTCTCGGCTTGTTCGAAAAACTCCGGCTCGATGACATCCTCGTCGAGCTCCCCTTCCTCCAATTCAGAGAACAACTCGCCCTGCAGGGGATCGTAGCCGGTAACGTCCTTATAGCGGATGAACCACCGTTCCAGCAGTTCCTTGTCGTGTTTATCCTCCGCGTGCACCTGGTGAAAGGCGATCAGTTTCTTCATCAAGGTCTGGCAGGACCGTTGAAACGCGTACACCGAACTCTCGAACCGTTTGAGGAAGGCGGTGCGAATCAGCCGGACCACCTGCTTCTGTCGGCCGATAGTCAACGCCTTTTTCTGTTCCTTGAGGTCCTCATGCCCCGTGTAGTATTCCCAGGGGTAATACATCGCCAGCGAAAAGAGTGGTTTGCTTTTACTGAAGGCTTCTTCCACCATTTTCAAGATCTTGCCGTAGGTCTGCTTGACAGAATATGGGACGACCTTCGGCGGCTCCACCTGGGGGAATAGGACATCACCCTCTTCCTGAGCCAAGGATTTTTTAACATACGCCCGGCTGCGTTGCACGACGAGTTCTTCAAACAGCGAATCATCCCGCAAAACCGATTCGGCCTCGGCCAGATTGGTCTCCACGAAGGCTTCTTCATTCTCAGCGCCACTTTCTCCCAGTTCCCGTTCACGCCGGCGGGCGGCCGCTTCGATCTGGTTCTCCAGCTTGCGGATATGCCCCGCCAGGCTGTGGATGCCCAAGGGCGCCATACGGAAATAATCGGTTTGCAATCGGGAAAACAACTCGGTCATGTGCTGAAAATCGGTCAGCCGGTTGTTGATGGGCGTGGCGGTGAGCATAAAAACCTGCTTGCCCTCGCAGATATCGAACATCTCCCAATACCGGCTGCGGCGGTCGGTTTCGTCTTCTCCCCGAATGCCGGTGTTGCGGAAATGATGGGCCTCATCGATGATAACCACATCCGCCTGCTCCCGCATTTGCTGCAATTCGTGGCGGATCTGCCGGTTGTCCCGGAGCAAGTCGGTGTGGTTGTAGATCCGGAAACTGAGGAATCCGCCCATGATGCCGGGCATGTATTTTCGGATCTTGGCTTCCCAGACGGCTTCCCGCGCGGCCTTGGGCACAAACAGCACCACCCGCTTTTTCTCGTGCAAAACCAGCCGCTCGATGAGCATCAGGCCGATATAGGTTTTCCCCAATCCGACGCCGTCGCAAAGAAATGCGCCACCGTACTTTTTGGCCCGTTTGAGCAATCCGTGATACCCATGCCGCTGGTTAGAAGACAGTTGCCATATCGCTTACTACTTCCCTTGTAAAACCACAAACCCCCGTTTTTATTGGGCTTTTTCTCTTCCTCTTTCCTATGTTTTACTATAGAATAGCATAATCCAGGGTAGCTCAAAAGGTAGCTCAAGAAAAACAACTGCTTTTTTCACGGAAGGGG
>JAKOTC010000148.1 GCA_029776465.1 Bacillota bacterium | reverse complement strand
ATCAGTATTCATACTGAGCTATTGGAAGCTTGAATCTGCAGCCAACCGAGCATTATTCTGGGAAGTCTATTCATGAATCGAGTAAATCCTTTTCACGGCGTGGAAGTGTTTTGCATTCTGGCCTCGCTGGCGGTTTTCATATTAGGATAAACCTGCTGAAGACGGGAATCAGAATAGTGATAGTCCAAAAACACATCTACCACGCTGTCTGCCGGCTCGCCTTCAAGCCGTTGGGACTGCCGGTAGAGGGCGGCAGCCGAAATTCCCATATCCAATATCAGCATCACGCATAAAATCCAGGTCAGTAAAATGCCCTGACGATTGGGAATCCGCTCAATCAACCGGGACAAGTGGGGATATAAAAACTTAGTGTAAGTCACGGCCAGCAGCCCCCAGAAAACAGCATATTTCATATTGGTCCGTCCGCCAATGCTGAGAAACGAACCGCTGTATTCCCAAGAGAGGGTTCCAAAGGCCTTTTCCTGTAAAAAGCTGCACAAATACTCAAAACTTGCGCCCACAAGGGCTCCCGCCGTAAAAATGACCGCTATCCTCTTTTCTGCCAAACGGCTGCAGCAGAGGGTAATCAAAACCCCGCCAAACCCATACACCTGATTGAAAGGACCATAGATTAACCCTTTGGTGCTGTGAATCACACCGAATTTTATATAGTGGTATACAGTTTCCACAATCACTCCGATAATGCAGCAAACAACAAAAACCCAAAATAATTTATAAAAGTTCAAACCTCTTGCAAAAGAAGGCACCTCCGGAATCTTTTCCGGGATGTACTCAGCCGCAACAGAGTTTTTACTCTTCCGGGTTTCGGTTTCGGATTGAAGTTCAATAGTGGAAGGGTGCATCCAGGATCCCTCCTTTCCCAATATTCTATGCGCAGAAGAAAAAATCGTTCCTCCGGTCCTTTACAGTTGTTTAATGTACTCAAAAATAAAACGGGGTCCAATTTTGTCTGCTGTTTGCAGTGAATTAGTATTAACAGTACAGTTATCCTCTTCTATTATATACGAATAAGAAAATTTTATCAAGCGTTTTCTTTTTTAAAATTGGGACTTTTTTCAGTATTCTATGAAATGATGGCAAAAGCCTGTTTCATCCCGCTCTAATTCTATGCTCCTCCCCCATCGCTCAAAACTAAAACCGGCTTTCCCGAAAGAAAGCCGGTTGTTTTAACACGGAGCTGTAACAAATCAAGTGCTTGCCTGATAGGTCGGCGCCTTTTTGGGCGCTTTGCCTTTGATGACATCATGATAATATTTATACGTCATGGGCATCTTATCAGAAAGCTTTTCGGAAGCAACATGGCGGGCCAGGAAAATAGTATGGGTGCCCACATCGGCAGAGCCGAACACCTCAAATTCAATCCAGCCGCAGATGTTATCCGAAGGAATTTTGATACCACCGGGGGTTTCAATTGTGGCCAGTTTTGCCATCTTATCTCTTTGCTCGCCCGAGGAAAAACCCATCGCCGAAATGACAAAGGGATCGGTTTCCTCTGAGAGGATGGAAACCGCAAAACGCCCCGTTTTTTCAACCAGCTTATGGGTGTAGTTCTCCTTGGACAGGCTAACCGCCATCTGCTCGGGAATTGCCGTTACCTGCATCAGGGTGTTAATAATGCAGCCCGAGGAACGTTCGTTTGCCTCATCCCGGCAGCAAATGGCATATAAGCCATAGGAAATATCCCAAAGGACCCTTGGGTCGGTCATGAAGTCACCTGCTTAATAATTTTAGTGTTGCTAAATTAATAGTTCACCTTGCGCAGTTCAAAATAGGCCTGGGGATGTTCGCAAACCGGGCATTTCTCGGGAGCCTTGGGACCGGTCATCACATGGCCGCAGTTGGTGCAGATCCAAACCTCGGCGCCCTCACGCTGAAATACCTTGCCTTCTTTAATATTGTTCAGCAGCTTCTGATAACGCTCTTCGTGCTCCTTCTCAATGGCGCCCACCATCTCAAACAGCTTGGCGATACGGGTAAAGCCCTCTTCAGAAGCGGTTTTGGCAAATCCGGCATACATGTCAACCCACTCATAATGTTCGCCGTCAATGCAGTCCTGCAGATTGGTAGCCGTATCCGGAACCACGCCGCCATGCAGCAGCTTGAACCAGATTTTTGCGTGCTCTTTCTCATTGTTGGCAGTTTCCTCAAAGAAGTTGGCGATCTGTATAAAGCCTTCCTTGCGAGCCGCGCTGGCATAATAGGTGTACTTATTTCTCGCCATACTCTCTCCAGAGAATGCTGTCAACAGATTCGCTTCCGTTTTGGTACCTTTCAGGTTGTTTGTCATAAAAACTTCTCCTTTCAAATTAACAAATGTATGGATGGCCTGCCAGCCCATTTATACTAATTCTGAACAAAAAACAATCTGTTCATACAAACCCTCTTTCCTTTCAGCATGAGTCTGCATGGATTTTATAAAGAAATAGTATACAGGTACTGGAAAGTAGGTTGACCCGATGTCTATGTTTTTATGCTGAATATTTCTCTCTCTTTAGTAAGTTTAACAAACAAACAGGGGCTTGTCAATGAAGTTTTCATGTATTTGGTAAGTTTTTTCCCAGATGATATAAAATCTTCGAATCCAACGGCCTCTGTCACACAATCCTCCCTTCATCATAAAATGGAAGGGGAAGGAGGCCTAAAGATGGAGGAAAATACAAATCCAAACATTCAAAATCAGATGGAAGGGATGCAAAGTCCCGGATCGGATAACAATGACAATTTTATCGCCCAGCGGGATTCGGAGAGAAACAACCGCAACCTCTGCAACCAGTTCGCGTCCACTCTTCGGGGAAAAGTAGTGGGATATGATGGCGATCTCTGCCAGGTTTCCCGGTCGAGAAACTTCCGCGCCACCCTTTACGGAAGACCCTCCAAAGCTGTGCTGGACATGAGTTTTTCCTATGAATCCATGGATAACCGCGGCAGAACCCTCAACCTGGCCGAGCTGGTGCTCCGTCAGGGTGAGGTGCAGTCCGTGGCCAGCGCTGTGCGCAATCAGGGTCTGGATATCACAGCCCTTCACAACCACTGGATGTTTGACAACCCGAATCTAATGTATATGCACGTCAGTTCGGTGGAAGACCCCGGCAGCTTTGCCCAGAAGATGCAGCGCGTCATGCGCGACCTGGGGTAGAAACCAATTGGCATGGACAATTGAGAGTTTTGAGATTTTTAACACTAAATGATTATAACGGGGCGGACACTGTCTGCCCCGTATTTGAATATCTGTCACATTATTATTCCGATCGAGGCAAACCCTCAATTTCGGAAAGATCACCACTCTTGAGCCGTTTAATAAGCTGGCGCCCGACTTGTTAAAAAATGCCGTGAAACCTGAATGCAATTAGTCCCCAGTAAGCTCAAACTAAAATCCCTTTCTCAAGCCGAAGAAAGGGATTTTAAATATGTATAAACTTTATTTCTGCGCAGCCAGAAAAGTCTCCACTTCTTCTCGAGTGGGAAGGGATGGGGCCGCTCCATGTCTGGTGACAGACAGCGCACCGGCTGCCGATGCGAAGCGCACGGCCTCCTCGATGGGCTTTTTCTCGGCCAACGCCAGGGTCAATCCTGCGGTAAAGGCATCTCCCGCTGCCGTGGTGTCCACCGCTTTGACCTTGAAGGCGGGGAAGAAGCGAAGCTCGCTGCCGTCGTAGACCGCCGCCCCGCGGGAACCCAGCTTCATGACCACCATTTTGGGCTTTGCCCGTTCCATCAGCCGCTTTGCCGCCCCAAGGATGTTCTCCTCGCTATCAGGATAAATGCCGGTGAGACATTGGGCTTCGGGCTCGTTGGGAGAAATTACATCCACCCCGGCGATTTTCTCAATGGGGAAATTCCGCGCAGGGCCCGCATCCACCACGGTCATCACGCCCCGCTTCCGGGCCTCGCTGACAGCCGCCACCACCGTGTCCACATTCAGCTCAAACTGGATCATCATGGCGTCGGGTTTGGGATCGAAAGCACCGGCCACATGTTCGGGCATCAATCCCATATTGGCGCCGGGATATACGGTGATGCGGTTGGCCGCATCCTCCAGATAGATGATGGCAAGACCGCTGGGCAGGGTTTCATCCACGCTGACCAGCCGGTCGGACACGCCGCAGGCACGCAGGTTGGCCAAAAGCTTTTCGCCATGCTCGTCCTTTCCCACTCGGCCAAGAAAATCCGTCGCCGCACCCAGACGGGCGCAGGCCACCGCTTGATTTTCTCCCTTGCCGCCGGGGCCGTAGGCATAATCTCGTCCGATCATGCTTTCCCCCGGACCCGGAATCCGCTCCATCCGCAACATTAAATCCATATTAATGCTGCCCACGACTAATATTCTTGTCATAACGCACCCCGATACAATTGATAATTGAGAATGGAGAATTGAAAATTAAGAATTATATAATTAACATTGAGGTGTTCCAATAAAATACACTGTATAAAACATATGCGAAAAGTGATCTAATGAGAATTTTGAATGACAGGAAAAATGAGAATCGCGGAGACCGGCTGCTAATTCTCCATTCTCAATTCTCAATGTCAAAAGCTTCGCCTTTGACTACAGCGTTTCAATAAATTCTTTAATGCTCCCCAGAGCTTTGCTCAGATGGCTGATGGAATAAGAATAGGAGATACGGGCATACCCCTCACCGCTTTCGCCGAAGGCGTTGCCGGGCACGATAGCCACCTTTTTCTCGGTGAGCAACCGGCCGCAGAACTCCTCAGAGGAAAGGCCGAATTTACCTACATAGGGGAAAACATAGAAGGCGCCCTCCGGCTCGAAGCAGTCAATACCCATACCCCGAAGGGTTCCCACCACCAAGCGGCGGCGCATGTCATACTGGCTGCGCATCTCCTCGATATCCTCGTCCCCGTTTCTCAGGGCCTCCACCGCCGCATACTGGGCGGTTGTGGGGGGACACATGATCGCAAACTGGTGAATCTTGCAAAGCTGTCGAGCCACCTCCGCCGGGGCGCAGACATATCCCAGCCGCCAGCCGGTCATGGCATAGGCCTTGGAAAATCCGTTGATCACCATCGTCCGCTCCCGCATCCCCTCGATGGAAGCAAAAGAAACATGACGGCGACCATAGGTCAGCTCGGCATAGATCTCATCGGAGAGTACGATGATGTTCGTATCCCGCAGCACCGCCGCGATGGCCTCTAATTCTTCCTTTGTCATAATGCCCCCGGTGGGGTTGTTGGGAAAGGGCAGCACCAAAAGCTTGGTTTTTGGGGTAATGGCAGCCTTTAAAAGCTCAGGAGTCAGCTTGAAGCGGTCCTCCATCCGGGTTCGGATGGGAACGGGAATTCCCCCGCAAAGGGTGGTAATAGGCTCGTAACAGACAAAACAGGGTTCGGGAATCAGCACCTCGTCGCCGGGGTTGATAAAGGCTCGCAGGGTGATATCGATGGCCTCTGACCCGCCCACCGTGACGACAATTTCATCCTTGGGGTCATAAGTCAGGCCGAACCGACGATGAAGGTAGGCCGAGATTTCTTTTCTCAGCCAGATTTCTCCCCAGTTGGAGGTGTATTTGGTTTTGCCCCGTTCCAGCGAAGCGATGCCCGCCTGACGCACATGCCAGGGGGTTTGAAAATCCGGTTCTCCTACGCTGAGGGAGATTACGTCCTGCATCTCCGAGGCGATATCGAAAAATTTGCGAATACCCGAGGGTTTAATCTGCAATAATTTATGGTTGTATAATTGGCTGTAATTCATGGTGACACCAGCTCTCTGTCATCCTCGTCCTCCGCGATGGCAAACTCCACGCCGCCTTCCTTATAGCGTCTCAGCACAAAATGGGTGGCCGTGGAGAGCACCGAGTCGAGGGGGGCAAGCCGGTGAGCGACAAACAGGGCAACATCCTTAAAGCTTTTGCCTGAGATGGTAACAGACAAATCATATCCGCCCGACATCAGATAAACACTTTCCACTTCAGGGAAAGACATAACCTTGCGGGCGATATCCTCAAAGCCCAAATCCCGCTTGGGGGAGACTTTAATATCAATAAAGGCCTGGATATACTCCCGACCTGCTTTTTCCCAGTCAATAACCGCCTTATATCCGCAGATCACTCCCTCGGCCTCCAGCTTTTTAATCTCGGCCGCAATCTCCGCCTCGGGGCGGTCCAGCATCATCGCCAGCTGGGCGCAGGTCAGCTGAGCATTCTTTTCCAGCAGGGAGAGCAATTTTTCATCCATCAAAAACCCT
>JAKOTC010000147.1 GCA_029776465.1 Bacillota bacterium | reverse complement strand
TAAGGTTCCCTTGCGGAAACCTCCGTTCGACTTGCATGTGTGAAGCACGCCGCCAGCGTTCGTCCTGAGCCAGGATCAAACTCTTCTATTAAATCCTTTGCTCTTCTCTTTACCTTGTCCTCAAAACTTCTGGCGCTTGTTTCTTTGCAGTGCATCTAGTACACTGCTGGTGCGCAGAGCTTGCGCTCTGCTGGTCGCAGAACTAAAGTTCTGCTGGTCTATGCAGTTTTCAAAGTCCTCGCTCGCCCTCTTTCGGCGACGGCCTAACCAGAATAGCACGCGGGCTTGCCCTTGTCAATCCTCTTTTTTCGGTTTTTCCCGCTTTCTTTTCCCCAGCCCCTGCACTCTTCCCGCGCCGGACTGGAATACCATTGTACCATCCCTCCTGTGCCTTTTCCACCCGTTATTGTGCCTTTTGTTAGCCCGTTCGTTCGCGCTGGGTTGTATATTTTTGCGCAGCCGCAGCTTTTTCGTTTGGATTTTGTGGTTTTGAAAAAAAGATGTTTTCGTTTCCACACCAAATATTCTAAACTACAGCCCTTTGCCGCAACCCGTCAAATAAATTTCCGCACTAATTTAACCTATTACATGGAACTATCCAAAAGGGAGTAGGCATCAGTGCCCACTCCCTTTTAAATTTGGTATTATTCCCTCTAAACCTTGTTTATTTATTCGCTGCGCAGCGCTTCCACCGGGTCCTTCCGTGCGGCCATCCTTGCCGGGATCACCCCGCCCAGCAACGTCAGTAGAATGCTGATGACCACAAGGCTAATGGCATGCAGCGGATTGAGCTGCGCCACATGATCCAGATCGGTTATATTTTTGAGAATGATATTCACCGGCAGCGTCAGCAGATAAGCCAGCGCAATCCCCAGTGTTCCTGCGCAAAGGCCGATAATGAATGTCTCCGCATTAAATACCCTGGTGATATCCTTCTTGCGTGCGCCCAATGCGCGCAGCACACCGATTTCCCGTGTTCTTTCCAGCACGGAAATATAGGTGATTATGCCGATCATAATCAGTGATACCACCAGCGATATGGCGGCAAAGGCAATCAAAACGATCGTGATGGCGTCCATGATACCACCGGACAGGTTGGTGACCGTCTCTGCCAGATCTGTATAAACAATGGTATCCTCATCGGCTTTACCGGTATTCCATGCGGATAGATAATCCGTCACCTTTTCCTTGGCGTTAAAATCCACAGGATACAGCGTGATCAATGCCGGCAGCCCGTCGGCTCCCAAAACCGATAGCATTTGCTTTTTAGTGACCGTCGCGCCCTGACCCTGTCCACCCGTCAGGCCACCTGTGCCGCCCCCCGTGGAGGAACCTTCCGAGAACTCCTGTCCGGTGAGCACATTATAATCCGCTTTTTGCTGGGCTTTCACAATCTCCGAATCCTTGGCCAAATCGATCAACTGCAGGGATAGTGCATCCGAATAGGCCATTCCGCGCGTGAGGATATTGATCTTGTTATCCGGGTTGGGCCGTAAAATGCCCACTACTTTTAATGAAATGGCTTGTTCATCCTCATACAGGGGGTGGAGGTTTTTCGGGTCCCCATTGACGGTAAATACCGGGCCCATGGCATTATAATAGATGTTGTTGGGAATGGCACGTACTTCCAGCCCCAGCAAATCCTTAAAATCTAGGCTTGTGGCTGTTTTATCCAACCCTAATGCGGATAACACGGATTGATCCAAATGGT
>JAKOTC010000146.1 GCA_029776465.1 Bacillota bacterium | reverse complement strand
TTAAACAGGTTCCTTATATGTGAGGGATAAAAAGATTTATCCCAATAATTTTACCAAAGCGCCCGAAACGGCAGCTCCCACGGCGGCGGCTCCGGCCATTTGGAAGATGCCCTTAAAAACATGGCGCCCCGAGGCTTTTTCAGAGCCGTTGAACAACTTTGCTGCTTCGACGTAGATCTGCTCAGGGTCTGAGGACATCTTGGGATTTACCACCAGCAAAGCACGTTCGAAATAATCGCTGCCTGTTTCAACCACTTCGATGACTTGTTTATTCACACCCTTCAACAATGCTCTCACTCCTTTGCAGATATTTTGTCCGCGCAGGGTTTTTTTATTCCTTTTAGGCACCTGAAATAAGGGAGAGTTTTTGGCTTATTTTGTCGATTGAGGGAATGGCAATGAATTGGGTAGAGTATGTTATGCCCCCGGAAGCTGGGAAAGAACAAACCCTGCGACGATTCCCACGATAATTGCTAATGGAGGATATTTGCGTTTCTCCGTTAAGATTTGCGGAAAAATTTCCTGACAGGTGACATACAGCATGGCGCCTCCGGCACTGGCAATGCAGGTGGCGATAACCTTCGGAGAAATAGTGCCCAGGGAAACGCCTACAATTCCGCCAAAAAGTATTATGACGCCGGAGAACACCGCCAGCAGAAAGGATTTGCCCTTTTTTACTCCACCTGCCGATAGGGGCAGCGATACCGCCATTCCTTCGGGCAGGTCATGCAGCGCGATGGCAAGGGCGAGGGTGATCCCCAGACGAAGGCTCTCCATGCCGCCGGCGCCGATGGCAATACCTTCGGGGAAATTGTGCAGTGCCATTGCCGCCAACATGATCCAACCTGTCTTTCGCATGGAGTTGCCGGATTCCCAAACCCGGCTGTATCGGCTGATGCTGTCGCTTAAGAGCAGAATCACGCAGATGCCGATAACAAGCCCCGAAAGGGTAAGGGGAAGCCCGGCCAGCCTGGAGGCTTCCGGCATCAGTTCAAAGCAGACCACGCTTAACATCACACCGCCTGCAAAGCCAAGCAGAACAGAAACGGCGTTTTCGGATTTATTGCCCCACAGCACCCCGACCAGCCCGCCAAGTCCGGTGCCGATAATGCCTGCGAGGGCGGAGAAAAGAATCACTAGCAACATACCATTCAGCTTTCTGTTTAAGTTTTAAGGGTTCTTTGAATGGTACCATGTATATGCGGTTTTTTTCGAGTTTACAACGCCTCTTTTTTATAAAAACGGCGGAGAAGATGTCGGCGCCGGCGCAAGCAAAATAATCCCGCAGCTATGCAATATTTTTGGATTTTTACCGGCGTTTTTTATGGGGATTAGTATAAAAAGCTGAAAATGCCCTGCGGTGGTTGACAAGGGCAGTAACTTGGGATAGAATGATTGGAAACAAGAAAAAAGCCGTAAAGAAGTAGTGCCGATGGAAGGAGAGACATTATGGTTAACACCAATGCGGAAGAGAAGTTTCTAAAAGAAGGTTTGACCTTTGACGATGTGTTGCTGATACCGGCAGAATCCGATGTGCTTCCCAATGAGATTTTACTGGAAACCCGCCTCACATCCAAAATCCGCCTTCAGACCCCTATCATGAGCGCAGCCATGGATACCGTTACCGAAAGCAAGATGGCGATTGCAATTGCGCGTGAGGGCGGAGTAGGTATTATTCATAAAAATATGCCCATTGAAATGCAGGCTGATGAGGTTGAGCGTGTCAAGCGTTCTGAAAACGGAGTCATTCAAAATCCTTTTTACCTGTCTCCGGAGAATTATGTATACGAAGCCGATCAGTTAATGGCGAAATATAAAATTTCGGGGGTTCCGATTTGCGGTGAAGGCGAAAAGCTGATAGGCCTGATCACAAACCGGGATCTCCGTTTTATGTCTGATTACAATGTAAAAATTAAAGATGTAATGACCAGGGAGAACCTGATCACCGCGCCGGTTGGAACCAGCCTGGAGCAGGCGAAAGCCATCCTGCAGAAGCACAAGGTGGAAAAGCTTCCTCTGGTGGACGATCAGGGCCGCCTGCGTGGACTGATCACCATTAAGGATATTGAAAAAGCGGTTCAATACCCCAATTCCGCGCGGGATTCCAAGGGCCGCCTGCTTTGCGGCGCCGCCATCGGCGTGACGGCGGATGTACTGGACCGGGCGGAGGCTCTTCTTTCAGTCGGCGCGGATGTATTGGTGCTTGACTCTGCCCACGGGCACAGCCAGAATATTTTGAATTGCATCAAGAAAGTAAAAGCCCATTTCCCCGAAGCTCAGCTGGTGGCCGGGAATATTGCCACGGCCGAGGCGGCAAGAGCGCTGATTGACGCAGGAGCCGACGCAATCAAAGTGGGTATTGGCCCGGGCTCGATCTGCACCACCCGTGTGGTCGCCGGCATCGGTGTTCCCCAGATTACAGCCATTTACGACTGCGCTTCGGTGGCAGCCGCTTGTGGCATTCCGGTTATTGCCGATGGCGGAATTAAATATTCCGGCGACATTACCAAGGCGCTGGCCGCCGGAGCGGATGTGGTGATGATCGGTTCGCTGCTGGCCAGCTGTGAGGAGGCCCCCGGCGAAAGCGAAATCTATCAGGGTCGCCGTTTCAAAGTTTATCGTGGCATGGGCAGCCTTGCCGCCATGGAAAAGGGCAGTAAGGACCGTTATTTCCAAACCGGAACCAAAAAGCTGGTGCCCGAAGGCGTGGAGGGACGGGTGCCCTACAAGGGACCGGCTTCTGACACCATCTATCAGCTGCTGGGCGGCTTGAGAGCCGGTATGGGCTATTGCGGAACCAGGACGATTCGTGAGCTGCAGATGAAGGGCCAGTTTATCCGCATCACCGGCGCCGGTCTTCGTGAGAGCCATCCCCACGATATTTATATCACCAAAGAAGCGCCCAACTATTCGATCAACCCGGAACTGTAAAATATCATAATTGAAAGGCTCCGCTCATCCGGGCGGAGCCTTTTTATGCTGTAGATGCGTTTTCTCATATTCCCTCAATATTTCTATGACCTCTCTGGACAGGGCCAGCAGCACCGGGATGTTAATCCAGGCCATCAAGCCGGCTCCGGTATCGCAGAGATCCCAGACCACCGAGGGGGTGACCAGTGCCGAGCCGAATATCACCAGCCCCATCAAAGTATAAAACCCTACCCGGCTGAATCCCTTCAGGGATTCGGTGGCAATGAATCCGCAGGACACAATGGTGGTGAAGGCAAACATCACCGTGCAGAGCAGGATGACCGGCAGGCCCAGCCCTTTTAAGACGGAATCAATCGCCCGAATGGACATTCCGATCGGGTCGGAGGTTTGCCGGTCTGCCCCGGTGACAAGAATCATCAGGCCGGTCAGAGTGCACATCAATGAGGTATCCACAAAGATGGAGAGAGATTGAATAAGCCCCTGTACCGCCGGAGGGCCGCTTTCCGCCGTGGCTGCCGCATAGGGGGCAATGCCGTATCCGGCCTCACAGGAAAACATCCCTCGGCGGATACCCACCGCGATAGCGGTTCCTGCGGCTCCTCCGCCCAGCGCCTGGATCCCGAAGGCTTTACCCAGTATATCGGCGAACACGCCGGGCAGATTTTCTATCTTTGTGGCAATAATGAAAAGGGTGATGCCCATATATCCCAGTGCAAAGACGGGCAGAAGCCGTTCGGCAAAACGAGCTACCCCAAGCCGTCCGCCTGCAGCCACAATCCAGAAGAGCGCCGCAGTCATAAAACCCATTACCGGGCGGAGGGAGGGATTAGGAGAGGACCAGGCCTCGATTGCGCCCACCAGGGCATTGGATTGAACGGCAGTCATCAGGATACCCACAGTAATGATCATCAATACCGTAAATGCTCCGCCTAACCATTTCAGGCCCAATCCGTCTCCAATAATTCTGCCGGTTCCGCCGGTATGGCCCCCTCGGGGGGAGGCCACCCGATATTTCTGCGCAAGACTGCATTCGGCAAAGGAGAGAGCGGCGCCGAACAGGCCGAAACACCACATCCAGAAAATCGCCCCTGCGCCTCCGGTTTGCAGGGCTAC
>JAKOTC010000145.1 GCA_029776465.1 Bacillota bacterium | reverse complement strand
CGGCAGGACGGGGCAGATTGGTTTTCCGGTCTCCCCTGCCGATAATGTTATAATTTTCGTCACAGACGCCCACCTTGATATTGGTGCCGCCAAGGTCAATACCGATGTAATACATGTACGATCTCTCCCTGATAATTTATGTTAAAAGAATTTTATTCTGACGCTTTTGATTGATATATTCCAAAAGCTTTTCCAGGCTGCTGTTCAAAATCAGCTCGGGCGGGAAGTCAATCTCCTCCAGCATTTTGAGCGCCGTATCAAGCTGACCGAGTTGGGTGGCAAAATGGGTGTCCGAGTTTACCACAATCCGGACCCCGTGCTTTTTGCAGAGCCGGGCGATTTCAGGGCAATTTTTTTCCGAACCCGGGCGAACGCCGGAGAAGGAATGGTTGTTGATCTCAATAATTTTACCCCGCTTGCCGGCCTCGATAATCACGGATTCATAGTCATACTCAAAATCATTCTGTCCCGAGTGGCCGATGACGTCCACCCAGGGATTTTGCAGCACATTCATCCAGGCGCGGGTATGGTCTTCCTTGGTCCCGGCGGTGAAACAAACGCCGTGAATGGAAACGATAACCCAGTCAAGAGTGGATAGCAAACGGTTGTCCAGATCCAGCCGACCGTCAAAATCCAAGAGATTCGCTTCAATACCTCTTAAAACGACGATGCCGTCCACCAGACGCGGAATGCTTTTCAGGTTATGAAAGTGGCCCGCATAAGGGGCGTCGCCCAGATCGGGGCCGTGATCGGTAACGGCGATCCCTTTCAATCCTTTCTTTTTGGCTTCATGAACCAACTCCATTACAGTGCTGTAAGCGTGCTGGGATGCCAGGGTGTGGGTATGGGTATCTGCTTCAATGCGGTACATAGATCCTCCAGTTTATTCTGTGGGGATATCAGCTTCGGACATTCCCAAACGGGACAACAGTTCTTTGGCCGGATGATATCCGAATTTTTTCTCACGGTTGTTGATGGCCGCCGTTTCAATGATAATGGCAAGGTTGCGGCCGGGTTTAATGGGGATGGTCAGTGCCGGGATCTTAATGCCCAGGATGCTGACGTATTCGTTGTTCAGCCCCATACGGTCATAGGCTTTTTCCGAGTTCCAGGTTTCCAGCTGCACCACCATGTCGATCTTTTCGGTGGCGTTAACGGCACCCACACCGAAGAGGCGGCGGACATTGATGACGCCGATGCCCCGCAGTTCGACGAAATGGCGAATGTTTTCAGGGGCAGAGCCTACCAGGGCATGGTTGGAAACCCTGCGGATTTCCACCACGTCGTCTGCAATCAGGCGGTGTCCCCTGCGCACCAATTCAATGGCAGTTTCACTTTTACCCACGCCGCTGTCGCCCAGCATCAGGATGCCTTCGCCTAAAACTTCTACCAAGACGCCGTGGCGGGTGATGCGGGGAGCCAGCTCCACGTTTAACAAGGCGATTAAAGCTGCCATAAACCCGGAAGTGGTCTCGGTGGT
This sequence comes from Bacillota bacterium, assembly GCA_029776465.1. Classification (GTDB taxonomy): domain Bacteria; phylum Bacillota; class Clostridia; order Oscillospirales; family JAKOTC01; genus JAKOTC01. The sequence goes on along the minus strand of JAKOTC010000145.1, from coordinate 1,511 downwards.
TCGCAGGAGAGGAACCTCATGTTTTTTTGCGGATTCCAGCAATTCGGGATAAATCTCCAACCCTCTTGCCACAATTACCGCAGGGGGTTTATAACTTAGAAATTTATCCAGACTGCATAGCCTTTGATGGGGGGTAAAGGTCGACAAATAGCTTTCTTCCACATTTCCCATCACTTGGATTCGGCTGGGATCAAAGTAATTAAAGAATCCGGAAAGCTGAAGACCGGGACGATTGACATCCTTAGAGCCAATTAAGATCTCTTCAGGATCCCGAGGCATGTATATTTTCTCCAATGTGAACTCATCGATGATTTTTTTCAGCATGACAGTATATTCAAATTCCATACGATTTCCATGCCTTTCCGCGCAGCAGCGCTATACTTGAATGCCCGATATTATTATAACCGATAGACCTGATGATTTCAAATTAATTTTGCATATTCCTGAGGAGTAAGCTCAAAAAAAACAGGATTTTCTCCGAGCAGTTTCCATAATTGGGGGCAGAGCAAGAGCCGCATCTGCCGCCGTGAAAGAAAGGAGGATTAAATAAAAAAACCGACGGAAACGTCGGTTTGAGTCAAAGCAATGTTTAGAGCTCTATGGTTACAATATAATTGCCTCGGTTATCTCCGGATAGGCTGTAAGCATTTTCACCGGGCAGGATAAAAGCTTCTCCTGACTTTATCGTATAAACTTCATATCTTTTATTCTCGTCGATGATAAACAGATGCTGCCCCGAGGCGGTAAAGCTATGAAGGTAATCGATATATTCCTCCAGGCAATATCCCAGCTGCTCCATGGCACCTGCATGGGGCACGCCCACATACCGAATATGCCAGGGTTCGTCGGCAATACCCGTAAACTCTGATTTGTCCGAACGATATCTCACCACAAACCCATACCGGTACATATTTTTAATAAGCCAAGCATAATCGCCCTCGGCACGAAACTTTTTCGACTTGCCCCGGTCGGTATAAATACCCAGGTCCAGTGCCAGGCCGGTGTGATGCTCGCTTCCGCCCACCTCCGCCACCAGAGAGACGGCTTTTTCGGCACCGGAACGCTCCGTTTCCCTGTCGATTAATTCCTGTTGCTGCTCTATGCTTCGGTATCCGCTGAGAACGATCACATCGTGTTTTCCGGTTGCCGCCTCAAAATCCAGCATCATCCGGTTGAAGGCCTCCAGACACTCCCTTGTCAGTTGAACGGTGGTGTCGCGGACCTTATAGCTATGGTTTTTAATTTCATATACGCTGAAAAGCTTTTCATCGGGTTGAGAGATCTTCGAAAGTTTATACCGATTGTTGACCAGAATCAGGCTGTTGCTTTGTTTAGAAGGGTCTAATACCGAATCCTGCCTGCAAAAGACCTCGGCCGCGCCGGTGCGGAGGGTATAGCTGCACAGGCTTTTAACTTCCTCTTTATCGTTGATAAAGTAAGAAGCGATGCCAAATGCCAACCCCAGTAGCACAAACAGCCAAAAACAAAGTTTGCGTTTCATTGCAGCACCT
>JAKOTC010000144.1 GCA_029776465.1 Bacillota bacterium | reverse complement strand
GGCAGAAGCTCGCTGGATGCCGCAATCGAATGGGTCGAGTCGGTTGCCTCGGCCTTAATTGTCATTGTGTTGATCTTTGTATTTCTGGGACGGCAGGCAACCGTTGAAGGCCATTCCATGAACAACACTTTTTCTGATCAGGATAAGGTGATTGTCAGCAATTTCTTCAATCTCCAGCGCGGGCAGGTGATCGCCCTTTATTCGGGCAACCTGGGAAAGCCGCTGATTAAACGGGTGATTGCCGTTGCCGGGGACAAAATTGATATTGATTACGATTCGGGTGTGGTCTATATCAATGACCAGCCCATTGAGGAGCCTTATATCAAGGAAAGGATGACTTATCCCGCAGGGAATCTTCCCCTGACCAAGCTGCCCCTGACAGTTCCCGAAGGAATGGTCTTTGTGATGGGGGATAACCGTAACAATTCTGAGGATAGCCGGTATCAGGAAGTGGGTCTGATTGACCGGGACACCATCATCGGCAAGGTTAATCTGCGTTTTTACCCGGTTGATCAGTTCCGGGTCTTTTAGGACAGGCTGTTTGACGGAAGAGACTGCGGAAAATCTGTTCATAGCAGAAAGTGCGGAGGTTTTATGGAGAGAAAAGGATCGGAAAAGAACCGGCATGAGGGAAAAGCCGACCAAACGATACATTGGTTTCCGGGACATATGACCCGAACCCGGCGGGAAATTGAGGCCAGCATCAAAAGCGTGGACGGTGTGGTGGAAATTTTGGATGCCCGGGTTCCGGCCTCCAGCGCCAATCCGGATATGGACTGGCTGACCAAGGATAAACCCCGGATGATTGTTTTAAATAAAGCCGATCTGGCGGAGGAAGAGGCGACCCGAAAATGGGCCGAGCATTTTCGCCGGCGGGGATATGCCGTTTTAATCGCCAATTCCAAAACCGGAAACATAACCGGCGCTTTTGCTTCGGCGGCGAAGGTTCTGCTGGCGGATAAAATTCAGCGAAATGCCGCCAGGGGAATGGCCACCCAGATCCGGCTGATGGTTTGCGGGATTCCCAACGTGGGAAAATCCTCTTTTATCAACCGGCTGGCGGGTGGAAAAAAAGCCAAGGTGGAAGACCGGCCCGGCGTTACTCGGGGAAAACAATGGTTTACCGTGTCCGAGGGGATTGAGCTGATGGATACCCCCGGTATCCTTTGGCCCAAGCTGGGAGATCCGACAGTGGCTGAACGGCTGGCTTTTACCGGCGCAGTGAAGGATCAGGTGCTGGATATCACCGCACTGGCGCTTCGGCTTTGCGAATTTTTTGTAGACAATCGGCCTCAGGCCCTGACCGAGCGTTATAAAATCGAACTGATCGAGGGCGAACAGCCCATTGATCTGCTGGGACGGATTGCAAAGAAGCGGGGAATGCTGATCAGCGGCGGGGAACCCGATCTGGACCGCTGCGCCATAATGCTGCTGGACGAATTGCGGGCGGGCAAGCTGGGGCGGATTACCTTTGAACTGCCCCTGGACTAGAGTTTAAAATGAGATTTTGATGGAAATGAGAAACGCAAAGCCTAAAGTCAACTTATACGATTATGATAATCAGGTCAAGGCGGAAGGGTATCCCGTTCTCTGCGGTGTGGATGAGGCCGGGCGGGGTCCCTTGGTGGGCCGGGTGTATGCCGCGGCGGTGATTCTGCCCGAATGCCCGCTGATTGAAGCGCTGAATGATTCCAAGCAGCTGACCGAGAAAAAACGGGAGGAGCTTTATGACCGGATCCTTGAAACCGCGGTGGATTACGGCATAGGCTGGGCGGACGAGAAGGAGATTGATGAGCTGAACATCCTTCAGGCCACCTTTCTGGCCATGCGGCGGGCAGCCGGCCAGTTGACCGTAAAGCCCGATATTTACCTGGTGGACGGAAACCGCCATCCTTTGATTCCGGGGCTTTGCCGCTGTGAGGTCAAGGGGGACGGGCGCTCGGCTGCGATTGCCGCCGCTTCGATTTTGGCCAAGGTGAGCCGGGACCGCTATATGGTCGAACAGGATAAGCTCTATCCCGGATATGAATTTTCCCAGCATAAAGGATACGGTACGGCGCTGCACTATCAGCGGCTTGCCGAACTGGGGCCCTGTCCCATACATAGAAAAAGCTTTTTGAAAAACCTCAGCCTCCGGCCGGCGCCGAACCAGGGGCAGCAGGGAGAGGATGCCGCTACCCGATGGCTGACGGAGCATGGATACCGAATTCTGGCGAGAAATGCCCGTTATCCCTGTGGGGAAATTGACATCATTGCCGCCAACGGGGCATATATTGCCTTCGTGGAAGTAAAACAGCGGGGCTTGGGGAGCATTGACCGCCCTGCCGCCTGGGTTGACAAGACCAAGCAGAAAAAGATTCTCCAAGCCGCAGCTCAGTGGCTTTCGGAAAATCCCACCGATCTTCAGCCGCGATTTGATGTGGTGGAGGTTTCCGGAGAAGAGAACGAAATAAACCTGATTCAAAATGCCTTTATTGCGGAAGAAGACAGTTCGCAGAAGGATTCGATACATATTCTTATTTAATGCGATAATGCTTAAAATAAGAAATAAGCTGACAAAGCCGGAGGCGGTTGGCCATGAAACTGTTTGACCTGCATTGCGATACCCTGACGGAGACCCTGAAAAAGAAAAAAAGCCTCCTGGACGGAAGCCTTCCTCTCAGCGATTCCCCCTATGAAGAATGGGTTCAGTTTTTTGCGGTATTTATTCATGACAACCAGCGGGGAGAAGAAGCCTGGAGATTTTTTTTACGCTCGGTGGAGGCCTTTTACTCTGCCTGCGCGCTTTATCCCGACCGGGTTTGCAGGGTGAATGACCTTGATGACAGCAGCGTATCAAGCTGTTGCAGAGGGATTTTATCTATTGAGGGCGGCGCAGCCTTGGGGGGTAAGCTGGAGCATCTGGAGGAAGCCTATGCTCTGGGTGTCCGGATGATGACCCTGACCTGGAACAGGGACTGCGAGTTAGGCAGCGGCATTCTGTCTTCGATAGATCGGGGGCTGTCTGAATTCGGCAAAGCCGTGGTGCTTCGGATGAATCAGTTGGGAATGGTGGCGGATGTTTCCCACCTTTCCCGAAAAGGATTTGAAGACCTTTGCGCCCTGACGGATCAGCCCTTTGTGGCTTCCCATTCCAATGCCTATGCCGTCTGCCCCAATCCCAGAAACCTGACAGATGAGCAGATAAAAGAGATCATCCGGCGTGGCGGACTGATTGGACTGAATTTTCACATGCCTTTTTTGGCCTTGTCTGATCAGGATGGGTATGCCCCCATTCTTCATCACGCAGAGCATATTCTTTCATTGGGTGGAGAGCGGGTGTTGGCCATTGGCACTGATATCGATGGCGCCGACCTCAGCCCCCGGCTGACCGGGCCTGATGGCTTGCGGGGGCTGTATGATGAGATGTGCCGGGTTTTTCCAAAGATAAGGGTAGATGAGATTTTTTATTATAACGCTTTCAGATTTTTCAAATCCAAAATCGGGGTTGCACACCCTTAAATGCGTTGCGTGTTTTTGAAACAATGTGTATAATAATCATAATAGCCTGATTATCCGAAGGCGTAATGGTGGTTATAACCGTGACAATATATGTAAAGAAATATAGCTTTACAGTATTGATATAAAGCCTTTCTAACCAACTCTATATGGAAATAAATGTAAAGTATAACAACTTTCCACTTCACCGGGCAGTTTGATGGCGAGGTTTTTATATGATGTTTCAAAGCACACGTGACAGCCGAATTACCGCTTCTGCCGCTCAGGCCGTTTGCAGGGGAATCGCGCCCGACGGAGGGCTTTATATTCCGACAGCCTTTCCAAGCCTTGAGCTGGACAGGCTGATTTCCCTGCAGAATCAGCCCTATGTCCGGCTGGCCGAGGTGATCTTGCAGCCTTTTTTTGAGGATTGGCCGGAAGGGATTTTAAAAGCCTGTCTGGACCGGGCTTATGGCAGCGGGCGGTTTGATGTCCCGCAGCTGACCCCCACCAGAAAACTGGATGAAGGCTTCTTTGTGCTGGAGCTTTGGCATGGGCCCACCGCCGCATTCAAAGATATGGCGCTTCAGTTTCTTCCGCCCCTGCTGGCTCAGTCCAAAAAACTGGCCGGGGACGAGCGAACAACGGTGATTTTAACCGCCACCTCCGGGGATACCGGTAAGGCCGCCCTGGAGGGCTTTGCCGATCAGCCCGGAACCCGGATTTTGGTGTTTTACCCCTCGAAAGGGGTTAGCGAAATTCAGCGCCGCCAAATGGTAACCCAAAGCGGCAGCAATGTGGATGTGGTGGGCATTGAGGGGAATTTCGACGACGCCCAAACGGCAGTGAAGCAATTGTTTGCCGACCCTGTTCTCGCCGAAAAACTGGCGGAGAAAAACATGGTTTTTTCAAGCGCAAACTCCATTAATTTCGGGCGGCTTGCTCCCCAGATCGTATATTACTTCAAAAGCTATCTGAATTTGATATCGGCAGGGGAGGTCCAGCCGGGAGAACCGGTGAATTTTGCTGTTCCCACCGGCAACTTCGGCAATATTCTGGCGGGCTATTACGCCAAACGGATGGGGCTTCCCATCGGAAAACTGATCTGCGCCTCCAATGCCAACCATGTGCTGTCCGACTTTTTTGCCACTGCCTCTTATAACCGAAACCGGCCCTTTATTCCCACTGAGTCACCCTCCATGGATATTTTGATTTCCAGCAACTTAGAGCGGCTGATTTCCCATTTAGCCGGCCCGGAGGAGACTCAAAAACTGATGAAACACTTGGCAGACGAAGGAGCATATATCCTATCTCCGGAGGTTTTTAACAGGATGAGGGATCTGTTTGCGGGAGGATACATCGGGGATCATCAGGCACGGGAAGTGATTCGGCGCACCTTTAAAAATTATCATTATCTTCTGGACACCCATACAGCTGTGGCCGTAGGGGTGTATGAGGAGTATCTCAGGCAGACCGGTGACCCCGCCAAAACCATTGTGCTGTCCACGGCAAGTCCTTATAAATTCCCTTCCGCTGTTTTGGGGGCACTGGGAGAGGAGGGTGAAGGCGAGGGCTATCAGCTGCTGAAGCGTTTGTCTGAAACCACCGGAACACCCATTCCCCCTTCACTGGATAAGCTTTGGGAAAAACCGATCCGATTTGAACGGATCATCCCCCGGGAAGCCATTCGGTCTTATTTGTCCGACCGCTTGAGTTTATAGTTTATAATAGATGTAATCAATAAAATTGCTTTATTGGCACAAAATAGAACCTGCACCCTTATGAGTGCAGGTTCCATTTGAAAAACCGCTAGTTCATTTTATCTTTAGGTTTGAAGGTTGCACAGATGGTGTCACTACTGTTTTCGGCTTTGTGAGGTCCGACACGGATTTCCCCTGCATTACATTCCCTGCTGTTGCAGTGATAGACACAGGTCTGTACATCACAGGTAACGCCGTTGATAATTTTCCCTTTTTCCATCGGTGACACATCCCTTCCTTTGCAATACGGAAAATCGATTGATTTTCCGAGACTATTATGTTCAGATTCAATCTCAATATGAAAGTAAAAAATTACCAAAAATCAAGTAAATGAAAGGCGAATGCTTCATGATTCACACCATCGGCGACCTGCATCTTTCTTTCGGCTGTAATAAGCCCATGAACATTTTTAACGGCTGGAGGGATTATGAGCAGAAGTTGGAAGCCTCCTGGCGTCAGCAGGTGGGACCGGATGATACGGTGATTCTGTGCGGCGATCTCTCCTGGGGAATGAGCCTGGAGGAATCCCTGCCGGATTTTAAATTCATTGAAGGTCTGCCCGGCAAGAAAATCATTCTCAAAGGAAATCATGATTATTGGTGGAATACCGTTTCCAAGATGAATGCTTTTTTTGAAGCCAATGGTTTGCAATCCATGAGGTTTTTGCATAACAACGCTTTCCCTGTGGAGAATATCGCCATCGCCGGAACCCGAGGCTGGTTTTACGATCTGGATGAAACCGAGGATAAAAAAGTGCTGCTGCGGGAGGCGGGCCGATTGAAAGCCTCTCTGGAAACGGCGATGAAAACAGGGCTGGAGCCGGTGGTATTTCTTCATTACCCCCCCATCTATGGGGATTACTACTGCGAGGAGATGCTGGAGGTTCTTGCGGCTTTTCCGGTGTGCCGCTGTTTTTACGGCCATATTCATGCCGCCGGATGCGCAAGGGCTTTTCAGGGAGAATATAACGGGGTGGAATATCGGCTGGTCTCGGCCGATTTCATGGAGTTTAAACTGTTGAGAGTTTCATAAGGCAATTTTTATCGCGATCAATATTTTATTACAGTGTGACCAACCGGGCAGGAAGCATTCCCTGCCCGGTTGATTTTTATCATTATAAAGATAAGCCGGGCAGGGGAACTTTCCTCTGCCCGATTTGCGGGATTCAGAAATTAATGTTTGGGGTTTTCGGCAATCAGCTCGGCAGCCCTCAGCACAGCCACGTCCACATCCACCTTGAATTGCAGGCGAAATTCGTTGAGTTTGGTGAAAAGTTCACCCTGATGGGTTACATAATAAAGGGGCTTCAGGTTGTTTAATGCCTGAGCCATAATGTCCATCCGGCACTTATCGCATTTGCAGGCGGTAGTTTCTTGCATATAGCTGTCGGTACGTTCAGCAACCAGATCCTCCATATAATTGTGCATATTCATAAACAGGATCATCCTTTCTTTTCACTGCCGGCTTTCCGCCGCAAGTGTGGCCCAAAGGCTTTTTCTATTCTTATTTTATACCATTTTTAAAATATGTCAACAATCAAAAGAAAAAATTAGATAAAAATAACAATTATAACAAACAGAACGATCAAATATCCGTTTAAAAGTATTTTTTGAAGTCTGTGGGGGAAAATAACCCAATCAATGGAAGTTTATTAATTGGATTGTATTCCGGAAAGGACGAGAATGCAATGGATCAGACAAAAATGCATTATGCCAGCACCTTTGAGATTTATCTGAAACTTGCGGCCAATCTCCGTGAGTTAAGATCCATCTATCGGCGCTTATCTATGAAAGCAACGATAAGCGGTGTATCCGAATGGCTTTGTGATAATTATTATATGGTGGAACGGGAGGGAAAACTGCTTCTCCGGCAGCTGAAAATGATGCCGAAACT
>JAKOTC010000143.1 GCA_029776465.1 Bacillota bacterium | reverse complement strand
TTAATACCGATGAGAGCTTTCTCATGCTTCAAGCGATTACCGGCGAGGATCTGTCGGATTATGATTTTACAGTCACATTAATCAACAGCATTCAGATTTCTTATTCCATTCCACAAAAACATGTCCATCTGGGAAAGGATGCCCTGGAGGTGCAGGATTGGGAGAAGCGGGTGACGCCTAAATCTTTTGCACTGGCCTATAGCGATGAGCTGAGGAGGAAAATAATTAAAATTTTGACCCACAAAGGCCCCCAAACTCCCCAGCAACTCTGTGAAGAATTGGGGCAGAGCCCTATGACCATAAGTCATAATATTAATTTTCTTTTTTTTGAGGGAATCATAATGCCCTGCAGAAACGAGCAGCAGGAGTTTGCCTTCCGCTTGAATAAAAAATATTTTCAGATTCTGTCCCAGAAGCTGAAGGGGGACTTTTTTAAATAGAAAGGATACGGAATAGCGGAGACAGCAGAATTTATTTTGCTGTCTCCGTTTTGTTTCAAATGAGAGGATGGACGGACTTTTGTTCCCTTTCGACGGATTTTATTCACCCTCTGCAGGCACCCACATATACTGTAAAGTACCGATGTTGGAATTTATTTTAAAGGAGATTGCGTATGGTTATTTATGTGGTGAAGCAGGGGGACAGCATTTACTCCATTGCGCGGACCTACGGGGCGTCCACCGCAGAGATTATACAGGCAAACGGTCTGACCAACCCCGGCAGGCTGGTGATCGGGCAGGCGCTGGTTATTCCCCCACCGGATACTTATACCGTGAAACCCGGCGAATCCCTCTACACCATCTCGCGGATGTTCGGGATCAGCCTGACGGCGCTCCAGCGGGCAAACCCCCAGGTGACCAACCCGACCCAGCTGATGGTGGGGCAGGTCTTAAACATCCCCGAGCCGGCCAAACTCGGCACCATCGACGTCAACGGTTACGCTTTTCCCAATATCAATATGGATCTGCTGCAAACCGTTCTGCCCCATCTTACATACCTCTCGATTTTCAGTTATCAGGTCCGCCCTGACGGCACCCTGATCCCCATTGAGGACACTCCCCTGATCGATGCCGCCCGTGCGGCCGGAGTCGCTCCGATGATGGTGATCACCAATATCGAGGAGGGCGGAAGCTTCAACAGCGATCTGGCCAGCACCATCCTAAACGACCAGCAGGTGCAGAATACCCTGTTGGATCAAGTGGTGACCACCCTGCAAAGCAAGAACTACTTCGGATTGGACATCGACTTTGAATACATCTACCCCCGGGACCGGGAAGCCTATAACGAATTCCTCCGCAGGGTTGCGGCCCGCATCAAACCTCTCGGCTACACCCTCACCACCGCGGTTGCCCCCAAGACCAGCGCGACCCAGACCGGCTTATTGTATGAGGCCCACGATTATGCCGCCCACGGCGAGGTGGCCGACCATGTGATCCTTATGACTTACGAATGGGGATATACATCGGCACATTCAAGTTATAAGCGGGCAGGGAAGGCCGGTTAAAGCATTTGCGGGTTTGTCAAGGATAGGGCAGAGGGAGAATGGGAAAAGGCCAAGATCATTGACATGAAAAATGATCCTGTTATAATGGTGTTGAGATGATGGATAAAATTAGGGATTGCGGCAGATGGAAGCCGGACACATAACCCCCGTCGGTGATGGCCCTTGCCATTCCCACCACTTTGCCCTCATGCAGGGCTGTCACCAAGAAGGCTGAATTTTCTACCGTGCAGCGGGCCTGACGGGTAGATAGAATCCTCCAGCCCACCGCAGCCCGCAGGGCGTTGTATTCTTCAACCGTGACGGAGCTTCCGAATGTAAAGTTTAAAATAGAAATCATTCCTTTTTATTTTATTGAACTTATTATAGAGTACCCAGGAGCCCGGGTCAATGAGAGAGGAGAAGATTCTTTATAAAGTCGAAGGTAAAAAACGGGTGAATATATCGGGTTTATCCAAATTCCGTCTTGACAGACCGGAAGGGCTTTGTTATACTAATCCCAGAGTACAGGATGGGAGTTGAAAAGATGCGTAAGATTTCTTGCTAGTATAATTCAAGCCTGCCAACGGACGCGGGACATCCGCTTTTTTGGCATGCGAACCTTAGCAAGAAAGCTTCGGATCTTCTCAGCCTCATGATATAAGGATGCAGGTGGTCGCCAAAAGGCGTTCCCTGCCGTTTTGATGCTGCGGAAAGATTGCTTTCTTGCGGCATTATTTGTTTTTCGGGGGATTATGCGATGTCATTGATCAATATATCCGGACTTACCTTTGCCTATGAGGGCAGCTATGATAACATTTTCGAAAATGTCTCCTTTCAAATCGATACCGATTGGAGACTGGGGTTCATCGGTCGCAACGGCCGGGGAAAGACCACTTTTTTAAATCTGCTGATGGGGCGGTATGACTATCAGGGAACGATTTCCGCCTCGGTGGATTTTGAGTATTTTCCCTATGAGGTAGCGGATCCGTCCCTGGATACGCTGGATGTGGTTTACACCATCCATTCCGATTTTCAACCCTGGCAGCTGGTGCGGGAGCTCTCCCTGCTGGAGGTGGAGGAAGAGGTGCTGTACCGCCCCTTTTCCACCCTGAGCCATGGAGAGCAAACCAAGGTGCTGCTGGCGGCTCTGTTTTTAAAGGAAAACAGCTTTTTGCTGATTGACGAACCCACCAACCATCTGGACATGAAGGCCCGGGATCTGGTGGGGCAGTATCTGCAAACCAAAAAGGGTTTTATTTTGGTATCCCACGACCGTTCCTTTCTGGATCGCTGCGTCGACCATATACTCTCTGTGAACAAGACCGACATTGAGATTCAAAGGGGCAATTTTTCTTCCTGGTGGGCCAACAAAGAGCTGCGGGATCAACATGAGAAGGCGGAAAACGAGAAGCTGAAAAAGGAGATCCGGCGGCTTTCCGAGGCGGCGAAGCGGACGGCCGCCTGGTCGGAAAAGGCCGAGTCGGCAAAAATCGGCTTTGATCCCTCCAAAACCGAAAAAAGCATGAACCGCCGGGCTTATGAGGGGGAAAAGTCCCGAAAGATGATGCAGCGCAGCAAAAACATCCGGGAACGGCAAAACGCCGCCATCGAGGAAAAATCCAAGCTGTTAAAAAACATCGAATCAGCAGAGAGCCTGAAGCTGACGCAGCTCGAATACCACGCCGCCCGGCTGCTTTCCCTGGAGGATGTCTCCATCCGCTACGGGGAAAAAACCGTCTGCCAAAACATCAGCTTTTCGGTGGAGCGGGGGGAACGGGTGGCGCTTTGGGGAAAAAACGGTTCGGGGAAATCCAGCCTCCTCAAACTGATCCTGGGCCAGCCCATGGAGTATTCCGGCAGGTTTTTGAGGGGAAGCGGGCTTACGGTATCCTATGTCCCCCAAGACACCTCTTTTCTTCGGGGAAGCCCCCTGGACTATGCCAAAGAGCGGGGGATAGACGAGACCCTCTTTCTCACCATCCTGCGCAAGCTGGATTTTGCCCGGGTCCAGTTTGAAAAGGATATGGCCGATTACAGCGGCGGCCAGAAAAAGAAGGTGCTGATCGCCGCCAGCCTTTGTGAGAAGACCCACCTGCTGGTTTGGGATGAGCCGCTGAACTTTATCGATATATATTCCCGGATGCAGATTGAGTCCCTCCTGCTGCAATATCGCCCCACCATTCTTTTTGTGGAGCATGATCGGGCTTTTTGTGAAAACATCGCCACCAAATTCGTCCTGCTGGGTTGACCGGCCGGCGATCCATCTTCGCCTAATAGGGGTATAAAACACCCTGCAGACACAACCAATGTGCTGCAGGGTGTTTTTTATATATCTTACTGAAAGGGGGATGAACGGGAGAAGGTGCCCTATCTGCTAATCGCAGGCGACCGGGATATGGAACAAGGGGGCTTTTCCGTCCGCAGCCGCCGGGAGGGCGATCTGGGGGCGATGGACACGGAAGGCCTGCTGGGGCTTTTGAAGCCGGAGCTTGAAAAGGGAGTTCCCCGGTTTATTGATTAAAGTATGCCCTCTGTTGCAGTTTTGCAACAGGGGGCTGATTGATTTTGAAGCCCGATATCCCCATATCAACCATAGGTTGAGTTATCCTATACAACATCAACAAACGATTGATTGCACTTTTATGCGTTTTCGGTATAATGAAGATAAAGTTCAGAACCCAAACCACTACATCGGAAAGAAGGCTACAGGATGCTTGGAAATCAAATTATCCGTCTGCGCAAGGAAAAAGGGATCACCCAGGAGACTCTTGCGGGAGTGCTGGGTGTGAGTATGCAGGCGGTATCTAAATGGGAGAACGACTCCTGCTGTCCCGATATCGGGCTTTTGGTCCCCATGGCCGATTATTTCGGCGTTACCCTGGACACCCTCTTCGGCCGCACCCCTCCCAGGGAAGAATCGGAGTATTCCGGCAACCTGCGTCTGGATCTGCCGGCGGACGACAAGCTTCGCATTGTTCAAGTCCGGAACGGCCGGGTGCTGGACCAGCGGGAATGGGAAAAGGATTGCGTCATCCCCTTGGCTATCTCCGCCGAGGATCTGCCCGGAAAAGTGTTAGAGCTGGAGGTTTGGGGCAGTATCAGCGTGGAGGGAGATGTCAACGGCAATGTGAATGCCGGCGCTCAGGTACAATGCGACGGAATCAACGGCAATGTCAACGCAGGTGGGCAGGTCCAGTGCGACGAGGTGAACGGCAATGTCAGTGTGGGCGGACAGGTCCAATGTGATGAAGTCAACGGCAATGTGAGCGCCGGTTCCTGGGTGGAGTGTGGGGACGTGGGCAGCAATGTGGAATGCAGAGGAAATGTGGAATGCGGAAATATTGAAGGGGATGTGCTCTCCTGCAACAGCCTGAGCTGTGATAACATTTCCGGAGATGTCCGCTGCCAGGGCAACATCGAGTGCGATACCATCAGCGGAGATGTGGAATGCCAAGGCAGCATCCGTTATAAAAGCAATGAATACTAAAACCCATCCGCCCGGTTTTCCGGGCGGATGGGTTTTGTTTTTAGGATTAAAAATTGGAATACACAAGAGAACAATGAAAAATCCGCGGTCAGACCATAACCGCGGATTTTTGTAATATAGAAAAGTCCCTATCAAAGTGTCCCTAAAATACGCCTGCCCGTACACAGCACCAAATGTACGGGCAGACGTACCATCCAAGGAAGGAGAGGTTTATGCGGACGAGCCGCTCGATACAGCAGAAAAAGAGGTAGCAGGATAGGTAAATTTGCTCATCAGCTCTTTCGAACTGATACCCGTCTCATATCGATAAATCTGAGCATCGTTGTCGATGTAGATGATATTGTAGTAAATGTCGCCCCTGTAATTATAGTAGAATAGGGTGACCATATCGCTCCAATAATGGGGCTCGCTTCGCGATCCGCGCTCGGTGTTGGTGTGGATGATGTCTCCGGTGGATGCATCCATGATGACTGAACAGAAAGCCAGATCGGACTTATCGTCCTCTTTTGGAAAGAACAGCACCTGCCAGATTGCCTGATCGGAAGAGGTTTCACTGTTCAAAAAGCGTGTTTTGGTCTCCAGCTTTGCCGTGCTGAAGGAGGGGCGTTCAATCTCGGCCTTGGCCCTATAGATGGCCTCATTCTCGCTAAGGTATTCGACAACCGTGGAGGGGGTGTTCTTTTTTGAAACGACAGCGGTCTGATCCCAACCGGTTGCCCCTGACAGTATGGAGGGATATACCAATATATTAAAAAGAATGGCGGCAAGGATGATGACAAAGGTGAAAACACTGCCCATAAAGAAACGGCCATGATGCATGGTAAGCTCCCATTTTGAACAGAATTTTCCCTGAAGATCCTTCTGTCCGACGCCGATTTGAAAAATTGTTTTATTGAAAAGTGTTTTGAACTGTTCCGATGTTCTCATTATACACACCAGGTGTTTCCCCTATGTTTCATTTTTATTAACAATTTGTAAAATCTACACGGACGGTAGTCCCCTGGCCGGGGGTGGAATCCACATTCAATGTGGCGTCGTGGCACTGGACAATGGCGGCGCAGAGGGAAAGCCCCAAACCGGCTCCGCCGCTTTTTCTGGATCGGGAGGGGTCGACCCGATAAAAGGGTTCAAAGATGCGGCTCAGCTGGTCGGGCGGAATGCCGATGCCCGTATCCCGCACCTCAATCCAGGGGTGTTCGTCACAGCCGATGCGGACCCAAACGGTATCCCCTTCCTGGGAGGCCCGGGCCCCGTTTTCAGCCAGGTTGCAGATCAGGGAGGTCAGCAGGGGTTCGTCCCCGTACAGCACCGGGATATCGGCATGGGTGCTCAAGGTCAGCTTTCGATCCTCAAAAACGGGGGTCAGCATCGCTTCAACCCCCTTCAGCAGCTTCACGGTGTCCACCGGATTTTTTTCAATCTAAAAGTTTTTTAAGGCCACCATTTCCATCAGCTTGTCCCCCAGCTTTTTCAGGCGGACGGCGGATTCCTCCAGGTGCCCGGCGGCGACCATCCGGTCCGCCTCGCTGCAGTTGGCGTTCTGCATAAAGCCCGCATAGCCCATAATGCTGGTGAGAGGGGTTCTCATCTCATGGGAGAGGTTGTTGATAAAGCGCTCTTTCTGAGCGGCCGCCTCGATCAGCTGCTCCACCTTCTGTTCCACCGAATCCGCCATGCGGTTAAAGTTCTCCGCCAGGATGCCGAATTCGTCCCTGCTTTGGATTTGTACCCGCCGGTCAAAAGCTCCCCCGGCGATCTCATTGGTGGTTTGAATCAGCTTTCCGATGGGGTGGGTCAGCTTTTTGACCATCAAAAAGAGGGCGATGGCCAGGATGAGGGAAATGATCACGCTGAATCCGATGAAAATATTGGTGATGCTTTGGCTGAACTCGTCCAGGGCGGTGATATCCCGGGCATAGACCAGCATCAGTTCGGGAAACTCGTCCAGGGGCTGGCTGATGAAAATATAGTGCCCGCCGTCCACAGATGCTTCCTGTATGAGCAGGGTTGAAGGAAGTCGGATATCCGCGTCGGGGGCGTTGTTAAAGACGAGCATATTGTTGTGGTAAAATGCGAAAGTGACGCTGTAATGGGTGCTGAAATTCCGGATAATCGCCCGCAGCCTGTTGCTGTCCTCCAGCAGGTTGGGATTGATGCTGATCTCTTTTTTGATCTCTTCGGTGAGGTTGGTGAATATGACATGCTCCTCCCGGCGGGCGCTCTCCGTCTCCCGCTGAAGGGTAAACTGATAGGCGTTTCGAACGAGTATGTAGGTGCCCAGGTCAAAGGTGACGAGGGTGATTAAAAGGGTGCCGATCAGGATTTTTTGCCAGAAGCGCATTCGGGCACCTCCAGTCGGTAGCCGAGCTTGTAAACAGTTTTAATCTGATCCTCCCAGCACAATTTTTTTCTCAGCCGCGTGATATGCACATCCACGGTTCGGGTATCCCCCGTATAGTCAAATCCCCAGGCAAGGGTTAAAAGCTTTTCCCTCGAAAGGGCCAGGTTGCGGTTTTGAATTAAAATGGTCAGCAGCTGGAACTCCTGATTGGTCAGGTCGACGGGGATGCCGTCCACGGTGACGGTGCGGCGGTCCAGATTGACGACGGTGCTGCCCAGAGCAAACTCATTGGTGTTTTTCATTGTCCGGCGCAGAACCGCATCCACACGGGCGATCAGTTCGGAGGCGGCAAAGGGCTTGACGATATAGTCGTCTGCGCCCAGATTCAACCCCTTCACCCGGTCATACAGCTGGCTGCGGGCCGTGACCAGGATGACGG
>JAKOTC010000142.1 GCA_029776465.1 Bacillota bacterium | reverse complement strand
TGGCCGAGCTGGTCTGTAGTAATTCACTGAAAGCAAACAATCTGGAGAATGCTTCGGGGCTTCTGAAAGAAGAACTCCGCCGTTTAGGCTCGTTATTAATGGCGGTTGCTGAGGAAACAAAAGTACCGGCTGGGGGTGCCCTGGCCGTTGACCGGCACCGCTTTGCCGCGGGCATCACCGCCCGGATCAATGCCCACCCCCGCATCAAGGTGGTACGGGCGGAAATCACCTCCATTCCCTCCGATCAACCGGCCGTGGTGGCCACCGGTCCTCTTACTTCCCCTACCTTGTCGGCCTGGCTTCAACAGCTCTTTGGCGAAGAATACTTCTATTTTTTTGATGCGGTCGCCCCAATTGTTACCCGGGAATCCCTTAATTTTGAACGGATCTTTGCGGCCTCCCGCTACGGGCGGGGCGAGGCCGAGTATTTAAACTGTCCCATGGATGAAGAAGAATATGCCGTATTCTGGGAGAACCTGATCACGGCCGAACCCCACCAGTCCCACTTGGGCGCTGCGGAGAAGAAGTACTTTGAGGGTTGTATGCCTGTGGAAGTGTTGGCCAGCCGGGGGAAGGACACTTTGCGTTACGGACCGCTCAAACCGGTGGGGTTAACCGATCCGGCCACGGGCAAACGGCCATATGCGGTGGTCCAATTACGGCCGGAGAACAGAGAGAAAACCCTTTATAATCTGGTTGGGTTTCAAACCAATCTCCGCTTCGGGGATGGTGCCTTCGGCAAAAATCGGTCATATCGGTTTGTATCGGGATCATGATACCCTCGAGCCGAAGGAATATTACTGCAAACTTCCCGATGATATCGCCAACCGGCTGGTGATTCTGCTGGATCCCATGCTGGCCACCGGCGGTTCTGCGGTTGCAGCTATAAACTTTATTAAGCAGCGGGGCTGCACCAACATTAAGTTTATGTGCATGATTGCCGCTCCCGAGGGAATCAAGAGAATCACCGAAGCGCATCCGGATGTTCAGGTATACTGCGGTTGCGTGGATGAAGGCCTGAACGAGCACGGCTATATCCTGCCCGGTTTGGGTGACGCAGGTGACAGATTGTTCGGCACCAAGTAATTCCCTTTTGATAAAGTCAATAAAACCCTTGCCTGGTGAATTTTCAACAGGCAAGGGTTTTGTTTTATACGGACTGTTCTGTTTCTTTCAGCTTTTTCAGCTTGGACGGGGTCATCCGGTATACGGTCCATTCCCCCATGGGAACGGCGCCTATTTTGCGGTAGAAGTTGATGGAAGGGGTATTCCAGTCCAGGCAGCACCATTCCATCCGTCCGCAGTCTCGTTCCAGCGCTATCTGTGCTACCTGGGCAAACAGCTTTTTTTCCATACCCCTTTTTACGGAAGAAGGGGCAGATATCCTCTAAGTACATTCCTTTTTTGCCGGTAAAGGTGGAAAAGTTGGTGAACATCACCGCATATCCCACCACTTCTCCGTCTTCCTCGGCGATTAGCGCTTCGGCGCTTCGTTCTTCAAACAGGGATTTTTTCAATATATCTTCCGTTGCGGTAACTTCATTGGACATTTCTTCATAAGCGGCCATTTCACGGATTAAAGTAAGAAGGGTCGATACGTCTTCAGGCTGGGCAAAGCGAATGCTAAAGGGCATAGGGGGGTTCCTCCAAAGGTTCTTTTTATGCCAATCCAAACAAAAATCCGATTGCATATCGCAATATGCAGGGGGATTTTATCATTATGTTTTCAGCGATTAGCAGGATACGCAGACCCTTAAGATCTGCTTTTTTATTATACTATATTTTGGCGATTTCTTCAAGCCTAATCCGAGAGCTGTTCTTCATATCCGATTTCTTCTTCACAGATGTATTGGGCATAGATGACATACCGGTCCTGCATGGTGGCCGGTTGTATTTTTTTATCCACCAGGGTAACGATGGACAGGTTTTCTTTCTCGAACTCTTCCAGCATTTTTTCGGCCGAGAGTTTGGCCTCGTTCTCCGTCAGGTAAATGGTTTCTTCCTGAACCGGAGTGCGGGCGATGGTTTTAATGGAGAGGGGAAGGGTGACCCCAAACAGCCGCAGCCGGTCCGTTTTCTCGCTGACCTCCGCGGGCTGGGTGTCCATTTCTCCGAACCAGAGGGGGATTGTGATGTTAAACAGAGTGATCTTCCGATAGATTTTAGCCTCATCGGTTTTGGTTTGAATGGTTTGAGTAAAGGGCACTTCAATCCGGGTGGTGCGGACAGTCTCGCCGATAATCTTGGCCCTCGCGTGGGTGGTTCGGGGCTTTTGCTGGGGGACGTTTTCCGCTCCCGAAGAAACCATAACAGGGGGCAGCTCTTCTTTCCCGCTGACCAGAAGGTCCCCGATGGCCACGGTATCTCCAACCTTCACTTTCGGCCAGCCCGCATAGACCTCCATCTCTCGGATGATGGCATTTTGGGAGGCATAAATATTGCAGGGGATATTGTCGGGCACCATATCCGGAGGCAGCCTTCTCTCTCGCACCTCCACGGTCAGAGAGGTGCCGTGAAGGTTTAAAGCGATCCAGGACAGCTCTTCAACCTCCAGGGCCATTTTCAGCTCGGATTTGTCGATGTCTAAACGGGATTTAAGCATTCCCGCATAAACCCCGACCTTTTCAAGCGCATCCAGCAGTTCCTGCTCGGTGAGGCTGACATTGCCCTTGATCTCAATGCTCCAGACAAACTGGCTGAGGATGGCCAGAATGCCGAAGAAAATAGCAGCACCGATTAAAATACCGCTGCGTTTGCGGTAGCGGTGCATAATAAAAGGGAGTCCGGCTTTCTTTCTCAGACGAATCCGCACACCCGTTCGATGAACCGGATCTCTCAGCCAGCGATAGGCTTTGGCCCGAACCCGGGCGGTAAAAACCCGCTCGCCTAAATCCGAACGCCTTTTAAAGTCCCAAAGCCCAAAACCGTTTTGTATGCAAAGATTAAAAAAACGTTCGGCAAATCCTCCGCGGATTTCAAACTCCACATAGCCTAAAAGCCAGCGCAATAATCGCATGAAAATCATGCCGTTCCTCTCCTTTTCGGCATCCGTACGGATGGACGGATATTGTCATTTCTGATGTGAAACGCGATTTAGCCCGAAAAGCGGGCACGTTTCTATTATTCACTTCCGTAAAATTCTACGGAGGTAATGCGGCCTGTGATGACGGCTGAGTTGTCGCTGAGACATTTCAGGGACAGATTTCTGCCCATAAACCGAAGAGAGAGCCGACCGGTGGTGATTCGAACGACGGTGTCATCATATTCTAAAATTCCTTTGCACCCATCAATAATTACCTCGCGGTTGCCTTTAAACTGAAACTGGGGCAGAGGTCCGATGGCCTCCCCGGTTTTGTCCACCAGCGCCTGAAACATATGCACGGGCGGCTTTTTCGGATGGATGTACTTCAATTCTTCGCGGCATTTTCTATTTTTTCGCACATGCTTCTCTCCCTTGGTCTCTTATTTGCCTGGTGAATTTTATGAAAGTATCTGATTTGGTATGCAAAGTTCATGAAATAGTCAACGATTTTGTCATTTGCCTTAACTCCTTCACATATATTGTGGCATGACAAGCAAAGAGCGGAATAAAATTGTGGAGGTTATGAGAAATGAGAGCGTTTTTACCAGAAGGGCAACTGACCGATCAGTTGGAGAATAAAGCTGCGCTGCGTTCACAGGTGTCCCTTGCCGCTGCCATGGCGGCGGGAACCATTTTAGAAGCCCGGGCGACTTTATGCGACAGCATGCACAATCTGACGGTTGAGTTAGGTTGCATGCGGGGGATCATTCCCCGCGAGGAAGCGGCTCTTGGCATCGGAGAGGGATTGACGAGAGATATTGCCATTATTTCAAGGGTGAATAAGCCGGTATGCTTTAAAGTAATCGGCTTTCGGTATGATGTAGGGGGAAACGTGGTTGCTGTGCTTTCCAGAGTGGCGGCACAGAAACAATGCATGGAAGAATATATTTCCCGCCTTCGACCGGGGGACGTGATACCCGCTCAGGTCACCCATCTGGAGAATTTCGGCGCATTTGTGGATATTGGATGCGGAATTGTATCCTTGATTCCGATAGATTGCATTTCGGTCTCCCGCATTTTCCATCCCTCTGATCGCTTTTCCGTTCGTCAGAAGATTTATGCGGTGGTGAAGAACATTGACAGCGAGGGGAGAATCTGTCTTTCCCATAAAGAGCTGCTGGGCACCTGGGAAGAAAATGCCGCTCGCTTTGACGTGGGAGAAACAGTTGCAGGTATTGTACGCTCTGTAGAGGAATATGGCATTTTTGTAGAGTTGACCCCCAACCTTGCCGGGCTTGCCGAGCGGAAGCCGGGGGTTGTTCAGGGACAGCGGGCCAGTGTCTACATAAAAAGCATTATTCCTGAAAAAATGAAGGTCAAACTGGTTATTGTAGAGGCTTTTGACGCCGAGGACGGGCCGCCTACTCCTCTGGAGTATTATATTACCGAAGGAAAGCTGGACCGCTGGCAATACTCTCCCCCTCAAGCGGAAAAAAATATTTACACCAGCTTTATTTAAGCTTTTCACTGTGCTACAATAGAATCAGTAAGAAGGTTCGTTTTTTTGGCGCTTCATGTCATTTGTATAAGGCTGGTGCCGAAATAACGGAATGTAAAAGAAAGAGGTTGAAATGATGGATATTTCGTTGCAGCTGTATTCTCTTCGAAATGTGAAAGAGGAACCGAAAAAGCTTTTAAATCTTGTGGCGGGAATGGGCTACACCGGCGTGGAACTGGCCGGATATTATGACCTTCCGGCTTCCGAGTTCAAGAAAATCCTTGATGATAACGGCTTAAAAGTGGTGGGTTCTCACATCGGTTATGAAAAGCTGAGAGACTCTCTGGATTACGAGCTTGAGTATAATCTGACGGTGGGCAACCATCGCTTGATCCTGCCTTATTATAAGATGGAAAGCATGGATGACGCCAAGAGAGCGGCCGAATTTTTGAATGAAACTTACGCAAAGGTCAAAAACAGCGGCGCCAAAATAGGGTATCACAACCATAGTTTCGAGTTCGAGACAAGGGCGGAAGGGAAACGCTATATCGATGTGATGCTGGCGGAAACCATTCCCGAGATTTTCTTTGAGTTTGATGTCTATTGGGTATCCTATGCCGATCAGGATCCCATTGCCACCATTAAGGCCAACGCCGGGCGGGTAGACCTGGTTCATCTCAAAGAGCTGGCGGTCGATCTGCCCAAGCGCAACGTGGAAATCGGCAGCGGTAAACTGGATTTTGCCGGCATCATTAAAACCGCCAAAGAATGCGGAACAGCGGATTTTGTTGTAGAGCAGGAGGATTACACCCTTCCTGATTTGGATAGCTGCAAAGCATCCTTTGAGGGGCTGAAAAAGCCGAATCTCTTATAATCTGAACATCATAAGATTAAAGGGCACCCCCATTGTCAGACGGCATACCGATGACGGTAGGGGTGTTTTAATGCGAAGGCTCAGGGAATTTCGGTTCATCTGTGACAGGACAGTAAAAAAGGGATTGTCGTCTGTTTATAGACGGCAATCCCTTTTAATTTTCCGTATAAATTACAGTAATACAATTGTAATCCCGTTGTTATACCGTTCTAAATCCGAGTCTTTGCGCAGGTCCGGGCAATGGAGAAAAGCTGCGCGGGTGTCTGCGTTAAAAATCGAAAAATCTTCCCCCCGGATATAGCCTTTGATCGTTCCGCGCTGAACTCTGCTCTTCAGCATGCCGGGCAGGGCCTTTTTTATTTTTCCGCCCACCCCGGAGGAACCATATCCGTGTATGACCTTCAGGGCTTTAACGCCCTGCCGCTTGGCCTGCAAAAGTTTGTTGTCAAGCAGTTGTTCCGCCTGCTCCACGGTGGGCATCCCGGCCTCTAAATTATAAATCTCTAACATAAGACCCATTCCTTTCGCAGGCCAAAGCCTACCAAAATATATGCTGATAGCTGCGAAAGGAATCTTTACGCAGCAAAGCTTCAAAACTAATTTTTATTCTTCCTCGGATATGGATTGCCGCCGGCTGTCAACAACTCAAATTTGTTTTTATGATAACGAATGAGGCCCTCCTGCTGCATGCGGGAAAGGGCTGCGGATAGGGCACTGCGGTCAACGCAGAGATAATCGGCCATCTCAGCCCTCGAAAAGGGAATTTCAAAGGGGTTTTTTCCGGCCTTGAACATCTGCGTCTCCAAAAACGTTTCAATTTTTTCCTGCATGGTTCGCCGGCCGATGCTGTAAATCTTGTCGCTCAGGGCCAGATTTTTTTGGGCCAGCAGCCGCAGCATATTTTCAATCAGGCGGGTATGGAAGGCGCAGCAGGAATTGCAGGTGGTTACAATCCTCCGAAAATCAATCTGAAGAATCGCAGAGTCCTGAACCGCTATCACGGTAACAGGACTTTTTTGCACACCCGCGCAGGCGAAGGTCTCTGCAAAGGTATCTGTCGGGCCCAGATGTCCCATGACGTTTCGATTCCCGGCGGCATCCTCGTGCACGACCTCCACGGCGCCCTCTAATACGATCCCCACATAATGAACGGGGTCTCCAACCACAATCACCGTTTCGTTCTTTTGAAGGTTTTTAAATTGGGCCTGCAGACACTTCAGCATATCGGAGATCTCTTCCGGCTTAATGCCGGCAAACAGCGATATTTTGGAATACAGATCCGTGTAGTTTTTCATGAAATCCTATCTCCGTTGTTTTAACAACCGACTTCTTAAGTTTATTGTACTACACTCTCCTTGTAAAATCAATAAGGTTGTGCAAAGCTCCGAGTATTTAAAACGTTTTCCCGAAAATATTTCAGTGTGTTGTTTTAACAACCGAACTTATTAGAGTAATTCAGTATACTAAAATCAGAAATTAACGAAAGCATGAAAGGAGAATTATGATGATTCGACAGATTATTAAAATAGATGAAGAAAAATGCAACGGCTGCGGTCTTTGCGCAGAGGCCTGCCACGAAGGCGCGATCGGGATGGTGAACGGCAAAGCCAAGCTGCTTCGGGACGATTACTGCGACGGCCTTGGCAACTGCCTGCCCGTCTGTCCCACCGGCGCCATTTCCTTTGAAGAGCGGGAGGCTGCCGCTTTTGATGAAGAGGCAGTAAAAAACAGACCTCATCAAACGAACAAAGAGGACACCACGGAGAAAACCAATATGCATTCCGATCCTCTCCCCTGTGGATGCCCCGGAACCCGCTCTCGGCTGATAGAACGTGAAGGCGCCCCTGCTCAGTCTCCTGTGACAAC
>JAKOTC010000141.1 GCA_029776465.1 Bacillota bacterium | reverse complement strand
CCTTTTCCACCAGCCGACGGCCAATTCCCCGCCGATGATAGCGCTCATCCACAAAAAGATAGCTGATATGGCTTCCGTTCCGGCGGGTGGCGATGGTGCCCAAAAGCTCGCCCTTTTCAAAGGCGCCGTAAAAGACAAGGCCGGAGATAAAGCGGTGATCCGCCAGGCTGTCCGTAAAGGCTCGTACCCCCTCTTCCCCGTAATCCGGGGCTTCAAACAGCATGAAGACCCGCTTGGCCAGCTCCAAAGCGGCGGGAATTTCATGGGGTTTTAACAGCCGGATCTTCATCCTTCGGCCTCCTCCATCTGATTGTTGGTTGATACTATAGCATAAATCTTTTCCGGATTCAAGAATCAGTTCCTGTTATTTACTATTTTTTTCTTGAATATGATATAATTCAGTAACCAATAAAATGAGAACCCCCCCCCTTGTCTACAAAATTCTTTCGCAAGAGCGTACCTATTGTAAGAGCCTATGGTTGAGTCGGTTAACATCATTTTAAACAAACAAAAGGAATTAAATGTTGAAAAGTTGGCAAAAATGTGATATAATAAATAAAAAGACATAAAAAGGAGATTCAGACTTAATGAATAAAGAATGCAGATGTTGTGCTACATTATTTTCGGATAAAGTGCTCGCATTTAAAGATATAACTGTTTGTGAATTTTGTAATTCTCCTTTGTATGATTCGAATGGAGGATTTACAGACGGTGAATTTGATTGGATAGTCAATTATCCATGTCCTTATGAAAAAGAACTTTACTTACGGTACGTTCAAAACAATCCTGAAAATCAAGAAAAATTCAAGATGAAAATGGATAATTTCACAAACACCGTCGAAAATTTTAGTGCAGATATTTTCTATAAAGAAATGATGAGTTTGGGCACACCAAATGAGTTTAGGTCATATAAACGCAATGAATCTTCACAACCGAAATGTCCTCATTGTGGGTCTACCAATATTCAGCTCTTGCGTAAGAAATGGTCTGTTTTAACCGGGTTCTTGACCAATAAGGTCGAAAGATACTGTGTTAACTGCGGAAAGAAAATTGATTAATTTGATTATTTACGCCATTACAGCGTATTACTTACATATGAGCCAGTCTCTCGGAACAAAATTTCCAGGCTGGCTCAATTTCATTAATTATATAGTATGTCCTTGTCCTCTATAAGAAATTGTATTTAGAAACGGTTTATAAATATTTCAATAGTCCACTTGATTTTGATTTAGCACAGGTTTTCCCTATTCGCTACCTTTTTTTCTCTACTGTAACATATCAATTGTAATCCTACAATGCTTGCGAAATTTAATTTTGCATTTCTATTTACAAAATAATTTTTTATGTATATAATATATTATTATCATTTATTTTATATGCCAAATGCGAGGAAGAGGAAGAGTAGGTTCTCCCCCGGCTCAGAGAGAAGGCGGACGGTGCAAGCCTTTGCCGACGGAAACTGAAGGTCGCCTCAGAGCTGCGCACTGAAAGGCTGACAGCCCTTAGGATGCGACGGGTCCTCCCGTTACAGAGAGCTGCGATTATGAAAGGCCGTCCTTTCACGATTGCGGGAGAGTGTCCGGTTTTGCCGGGAACTCAGGTGGTACCACGGAGCCGTGCTTCGCCCTGAACATGAATTTGTTCAGGGCTTTTTTGTTAGGTGAAAAGAAAAACGAGAGGAGAACAATATGGCAAAAGAATTACCGAAAGTGTACGACCCCAAAGAAGTGGAGGATCGTATCTATAAAATGTGGGAGGAGGGCGGATATTTCCACGCGAAAATCGACCCCTCCAAAAAACCCTTTACCATCGTCATGCCGCCCCCGAATGTCACAGGTCAGCTGCACATGGGCCATGCCATGGACGCCACCCTTCAGGACATCCTGATCCGGTTTAAGCGGATGCAGGGCTATTCCGCCCTCTGGATGCCCGGCGTGGACCATGCGGGCATCGCCACCCAGATCAAAGTGGAAGAGGAGCTCCGCAAGGAAGGCTTGACCCGCTATGACCTGGGACGGGAAAAGTTCCTCCAGAAGGTGTGGGAATGGAAAGAAAAATACGGCAACCGGATCGTTCAGCAGCAGAAGACCCTGGGCTCCAGCTGCGACTGGGAGCGCTCCCGCTTCACTATGGACGAGGGTTGCAGCGCCGCCGTCCGCGAGGTGTTTGTCCGCCTCTATGAAAAGGGTCTGATCTATAAGGGCAGCCGAATCATCAACTGGTGTCCCGACTGCGTTACCGCCCTCTCCGACGCCGAGGTGGAGTATCAGGAAAAGCCCGGGCATCTGTGGCACATCAAATATCCCGTCAAGGATTCGGACGAGTTTGTCATCGTGGCCACCACCCGCCCCGAGACCATGCTGGGGGACAGCGGCGTGGCGGTCAACCCCAAGGATGAACGCTATCAGCACCTGATCGGCAAAACCTGCATCCTGCCCCTGGTGAACCGGGAGATCCCCATTGTGGCCGACGAATATGTGGAACTGGAGTTCGGCACCGGCTGCGTGAAGATGACCCCCGCTCACGACCCCAACGACTTCGAGGTGGGCCTTCGCCACAATCTGGAGGTCATCCGGGTGCTGGACGACAAGGGTGTGGTCAACGAGCTGGGCGGCAAATATCAGGGTCTGGACCGCAAGGCCGCCCGCAAAGCCGTTCTGGCCGACCTGGAAGCCCTGGGCCTGCTGGTAAAAACCGAGGACCATGTCCACAACGTGGGCACCTGCTATCGCTGCCACAACGATGTGGAGCCCCTGATCTCCGCCCAGTGGTTTGTGAAGATGAAGCCCCTGGCCGAGGAAGCCCTTCGGGTGGTGGCAGATGGGGAAACCAAGTTTGTTCCCGAACGGTTTACCAAGATTTATACCAACTGGATGGAGAATGTCCGGGATTGGTGCATCTCCCGCCAGCTCTGGTGGGGTCATCAGATTCCCGCCTGGACCTGCGCCGACTGCGGAAAGATCACCGTCTCACGCCAGGATCCCACCGAGTGTGAGCACTGCCACAGCAAATCCATCACCCGGGACGAGGATGTGCTGGACACCTGGTTCTCCTCCGCCCTCTGGCCCTTTGAAACTCTGGGCTGGCCGGAAAAGACCCCCGAGCTGGACTATTTCTATCCCACCGACGTACTGGTGACCGGATATGACATCATCTTCTTCTGGGTGGCCCGGATGATCTTCTCGGGCTGCGAGCATACCGGAAAGGCCCCCTTCCACACCGTGCTCATCCACGGGCTGGTGCGGGATGACAAGGGGCGCAAGATGTCCAAAAGCCTGGGCAACGGCATCGATCCGCTGGAGATGGTGGACCGTTTCGGCGCTGACGCCCTCCGCATGAATATGGTCACCGGCAACTCCCCCGGAAACGATATGCGCTTTTATGTGGAACGCTGCGAATCCTTCCGCAACTTTGCCAATAAAATCTGGAACGCCAGCCGTTTTGTGCTGATGAACCTGACCATCGATAAACCCGGCCTCCCTGATGTTTCCGCCCTGGAGACCGCCGACAAGTGGATTCTCTCCAAGCTGAACGCCCTCATCGGCGAGGTGACCGAGAATCTGGAGAAATACGAGCTGGGCATGGCCGTTCAGAAGGTCTATGACTTTATCTGGGATCAATACTGCGACTGGTATATCGAGCTGACCAAGTCCCGCCTCTATGGGGAGGACGAATCCAGCAAAACCACCGCCCAGCAGGTGCTGGTCTATGTGGCCGACCAGTTCCTCCGCCTGCTCCATCCCTTCATGCCCTTCATCACCGAGGAGATCTGGCAGGCCATCCCCCACGAGGGCGAAAGCCTGATCATCGCCAGCTGGCCCACCGTCAACCCCGCGCTCTCCTTCCCCCAGGAAGAGACCGCCATGGAAAAGATCATGGATGTGATCCGGGCCGTTCGCAACCGCCGCGCCGAGATGAACATCCCCTTCTCCAAAAAGTCCACCCTCTATCTGGTGTCCAATGAGCCCGAGCTGTACAAGAGCGGCGAGGCCTTCATCACCAAGATGGCCTATGCCAGCGAGCTGGTGCTGACCGATGACCTGCCCGAAAACCACGAGAGCATGATTTCCGCCATCACCCCCGACGCCAAGGTCTTCATGCCGGTCAGTCAGCTGCTGGACATTGAAAAAGAACTGGCCAATATTCAAAAAGAGCTGGAAAAGGCCCAAAAGGACCTCGGCTTTATTGAAAACAAGCTGAACAACCCCGGCTTTATGGCCAAAGCCCCCCAGGCAGTGGTGGAGGGAGAAAAGGAAAAGGCCGAAAAGCTGCGCCAGCTGATTTCCCAGCTGGAGGACAGCAAGGCAAGGCTGGAAAAGATGTAGCCGAGAGTAATCTGTGTAAGGGCGGGTCCTCCGCCCTTACACAGAACCGTCTGACACAAGGGCAATCCCCTGTTCATCCTTAAAAAATTAAACACAAAACGAAAGGAGCATCGCCATGTCAAACACCATCATCGCTTATTACGACCAGTACAAAGAGGACGAAAGACTCATCAAGGACAACTTTCACAAGACTGAGTTCTTAACCACTTTAAAAGCGTTTGAAGAATTCCTTCCGCCCGGATGCAGGGTGTTTGACGGCTGTGCGGGAACGGGCCGCTATGCCTTCTGGCTGGCCGACCGGGGGTATCGGGTCACTGCGGCCGATTTAAACCCCGGGCATATTCAAACCATCCAAAGCCGGCGGGCGGAACACCGGCCTTTGGAGGATGTCTTTGAAGCCAATGTTTTAAACCTCCGGCAGATCCCCGACAATTCCTTTGACGCGGTACTCTGCATGGGCGCCTTATACCACCTGCCCCGGTTTGAGGACAGACACCGGGCGGTCTCCGAGTGCCTTCGGATTTTAAAGCCCCGAGGCATTTTGATGCTGACCTATATCAACAGAGCCGCGGTGTTTTTACACGGTCTGAAAGCCGGGCTGGGTGAAATCGACGAGCTGTACCAACAGTACACTGCCCCGAAAGAGGATGTTTTTTATCGCCATACCTTCGGCGAGATGAAAAAACTCACCTCCATGTTCGGGCTGAGAAAACTGGCCAACATCGGGGTGGACGGTATCGGGTATCTGATTAAGGAGAAGGTGAACGCCCTCACCGAGGAGGAATACCAGGTCTGGCTTCAATACCATTTTGACACCTGTCAGGAGAAAAGCACGCTGGGCTATAGTCTACACGGGCTGTGGGTGGGCGAAAAATCCATGGACAGCGGCCACTGGACCGTGGACAGCTGATTGCTCACCCTGAGAAAGCGGCCCTCTCGGGGCGCTGCCGGCCCGGCAAATCTATAAATACGGAGATCACTATGACCTATTCACAGGCGCTTGATTATATCAGTTCAAAGCTTCGTTTCGGAAGCCGTCCGGGGCTGGAGCGGATGACGGTTCTGCTGGAAAGGCTGGGCCGCCCCCAGGACCGGCTGAAATTTGTCCATGTGGCGGGCACCAACGGCAAAGGCTCGGTTTGCACCATGACCGCCTGCATCGCCAAAGCCGCCGGTTATAAAACCGGGCTGTATATCTCCCCTTATGTGTCCGACTTTTGCGAGAGGATGCAGATTAACAACCAGATGATTTCCCACTCCGCCCTCGCCAGGCTGGTGGAGCAGGTCAAGCCGGCGGTGGACGCCATGGAGGCCGAGGGAATGATTATCACCGAGTTTGAGTTGAACACCGCCCTGGCGCTGGTCTGGTTTGCCCAGGAGAACTGTGATCTGGTGGTGCTGGAGGTGGGGCTGGGCGGCTTGTATGACGCCACCAACGTGATTGAAAATCCCCTGGTTACCGCCCTTGTCTCTATCTCCTTCGACCATATGTCGGTGCTGGGCCGCACCCTTTCCGAGATCGCCCTCAATAAAACCGGCATTTTCAAACAGGGCTGCCCCGCCGTTATCTACCCCTTGCAGGCCCCCGAGGTGATGGAGGTCATCCGCCGGGAAGCTGCCAAGAAAAACGTGGCGCTGGTCATCCCCGACCCCCGGCTCTGCGCCTATTCGGTCAGCGGGCTGACGGGCTATCAGGTCAAATATGAGGGGATGAGCTATTCCCTCTCCCTGATGGGGGAACACCAGGTCTATAACTCGCTGGTGGCAGTGGAGATTGCCCGGCTTCTCCGGGCCCAGGGCTATCCGATCACCGATGAGGATATCCGAACCGGCATCCATGCCGCCGCCATCCCGGCCCGGTTTGAGATTCTCTCCCGCGAGCCCTTCATCATCGTGGACGGGGGGCACAACCCCTCCTGCGGCGAGGTGATCGCTAAGGCGGTGGACACCTATCTGGCAGGCAAAAAGATCATCGGCATTGCGGGGATGATTGCGGATAAAGACGTGGAGAACACCCTGAAGAGTGTTCTGCCCTATCTGTCCCATGTGATTACCCTGGCTCCCGAAAGTCCTCACCCCATCCCGCCCGACCAGCTGGCCGACCAGATTGCCGCTTTCGGCAATACGGTGGAAGTGGGCAGAAGCTATTACTCCGCTGTTAAAAAAGCGGTTTCCCTGGCAGGCAGCGAGGGGGCGGTGCTGATCTTCGGCTCCTTCTATCTGGCGGGCCGGATGCGCAAAGAGGTCAACCGTTTTTTGAAGTCTTTGAAATAACCCGATACAAAAACGCCGGCAGATTTCCGCCGGCGTTTTATTTTGTTTTTAAATCCTGCTCCTCTTCCTTGGGTTGATGCTTTCTCTTCATGCAATTCTGATAAATCTGCATCTGGCGGATTACCGCATTGAAATATCCGGCATGCTCCACCTGCTCCTCAAACATATCAAAGCCGCAGTATTTGCAAACCTTCCTCCCCTTGTTGACTCTGCCGCACTGCCGGCAGGCCACGCCCCGCTCCTCTTTTTTCATTTGAATCATTCGGATCATCCCCCTTTGGCCTGTGTAGCATTAGAAAATCCGCCGATTGACCGCTATCGGGAATCGGGCTTCCCCACCCAGCATTGATAGGCCGCCTGCCAGGTCTCCGCCGAGAAAGGACGCCGGGAGTCCCCGATGCGGTGGGCATATTTCTCCGCAAAGCCGAAAAAACCGATGATATAATTCCGGGCGTCCTCCACTTCCCGGACTATAATCTCACTCCATACGGGCGCCTGCCGGTACAGAGAGGAATCCCGGAGGGCCCGGATCAGAGCCGGGGTGTCATAGGGCACCCGGCGCTCCTCCACCGCCATCCCTTCCCTTCCGATCTCAAGAATGGTATAGGGCGCGCCCGGCTGCCCGTCCAGAGGCAAACCGCAGGAGCCCCCGTTGATCAGCCGTTTCCCCCTGACCACCTCCTGCCACTGGATATGGGAATGGCCGAAAATCACCCCGTCATACGCCAGGCCTTCCATCAGCCGCCCCAGTTCCTCATGGGAGGAAACCACCTGATGGACATGGCCTTTGACCCCTTCCCCGGACAAGCCTTCGGACAGGGCTTTGGCGATTTGGAGGCTGGAGAGGTTCAGCCGAATCTCCCCCAGCCAGTCGGCGGCTTTATGGGTGACCAGCAGCCGGACCCCTTCAAAGGTCAGGCTTACGGACCTGGGAAGGGAGATCAAAAACCGGCGGTTTTCTTCCGTCAACTCCCGATAGTTCCAGTAAAGGCCTTGATACTGGCCGTCCGTCCATTCGGCGGGGTCCTGCGCCTGAAGGCCGGCCAAATAGTCCTCCTTATTTCCCCGGATGATGTGAGCATGAGCCGTATCTCTCAACAGCCCCACCACTTCGTTGGGATAGGGAAAATCCCCGATATAATCCCCGGCAAAAATGATTTCATCCACCTTTTGCGCCCGGGCATCCGCCAATGCGGCGGTCAGGGCGGGCAGATTGCCGTGGATATCCGAAAGGATGGCGATGCGCATAAAAAGCTCCTTACTCTATACACGATATTCATTTATTTCCATTTATAATATAGCACAGTTTGGAAGCGTTGAACAGACCGTTCGCACACAAAAAAAGGGCGCCTTTTGAGGGTGCGTCTTAGGGATTTTTAATCCCGGAAAAATATCGGCATAGTTTGGTATGTATTTACCGGCTATGCCGATTTTTCTTGCTTTGTGGTGGATGTAGAAACCGGTGGGTCAAATTCGCCAATGCAGTTATAAACGATTTTGATACGCTGTACCCGTCTGCCCTCAATGCGCT
>JAKOTC010000140.1 GCA_029776465.1 Bacillota bacterium | reverse complement strand
ACGCTCTTCCGCGGTCAGCTCGGTTTCACCCTTCGGGGTGACCTTACCCACCAGAATATCACCCGCGCGAACCTCGGCGCCCACACGGATAATACCGTTCTCGTCCAGGTCTTTCAAAGCATCCTCGCCCACGTTGGGGATATCGCGAGTAATCTCTTCGGGACCCAGCTTGGTGTCACGGGCCTCAATTTCGTACTCTTCAATATGAATGGAAGTGAAAACATCTTCACGGACAATTTTTTCGTTAATCAAAACAGCGTCTTCGTAGTTATAACCTTCCCAGGTCATAAAGCCGATCAGCACGTTTTTACCCAAGCTGATTTCGCCGTTATCCGTGGCGGGACCGTCGGCAATGACCTGCCCCTTCACCACATGCTCGCCCACATCCACAATGGGTCTCTGATTGATGCAGGTGCCCTGGTTAGAGCGAAGGAATTTAATCAGCTTATAGCGGTCATCCCCCTTATCGGTACGAATCACCACTTCGTCAGCAGTGACCTTGGTGACCACACCGGGGTTTTTGGCACATACCACAGTGCCGGAATCCACAGCAGCTTTATATTCAATACCGGTTCCCACAATGGGCGACTCGGTTTTCAAAAGCGGAACCGCCTGACGCTGCATGTTCGCACCCATCAGAGCACGGTTGGCGTCATCGTTTTCCAGGAAGGGGATCATCGCGGTCGCCACGGAAACAACCATCTTCGGCGAAACGTCCATATAATCCACCTGGTCCCGGTCGATTTCCAAAATCTCGTCCCGGTAACGGCCATGAACACGTTTATTCATAAAGCGGTTTTCCTCGTCCAAGGGTTCGTTCGCCTGAGCCACCACAAAATTGTCTTCTTCATCCGCAGTCATATACACAACTTCGTCAGTAACCTGGCCGGTTTCCTTATTCACTTTGCGGTAAGGAGCCTCAATAAAGCCATAGGGGTTGATGCGGGCGAAGGTAGCCAGATAGGAGATCAAGCCGATGTTAGGACCTTCGGGGGTCTCAATGGGACACATACGGCCATAGTGGGAATAGTGAACGTCACGAACCTCAAAGGATGCGCGGTCACGGGAAAGACCACCGGGACCCAAAGCCGAGAGTCGGCGTTTATGAGTCAGCTCAGCCAGGGGGTTGGGCTGATCCATGAACTGGGACAGCGGCGACGATCCAAAGAACTCTTTAATGGCGGCAACCACCGGACGGATGCTGATCAGGGACTGGGGTGTCACCGATTCCGGATCCTGCGCCTGAATGCTCATACGCTCTTTAATGACCCGCTCCATACGGGCAAAGCCGATACGGAACTGATTTTGCAGCAGTTCGCCCACCGAACGGATACGGCGGTTTCCCAAATGGTCAATATCGTCCACGGTGCCGATATCATGAGTCAATCCGTTGAGGTAGTTGATGGAGGCCATGATATCATCCACCAGAATATGACGGGGAATCAGGTCTGCCGCGCGGGAAACCAGCTCGTCCTCCAGTGCAGCGCCTTCCAGATTCTGATCCAAAATCTCACGCAGCACCGGGAAATATACCTTTTCATTAATTCCAAGCTCTTCAAGCCTGTCCTTGGAAATGGGCAGGAAATCCTCGGCATTGACCATGTTGTTGGAAAATACCTTGATTTCCTTCTCGTCCACCTTCAGGACAACAGAGTTAACGCCACTTCTCTCGAGAAGATCAGCCTTTTCCTTGGTCAGCACCTCATCGGCCTCTGCCAGAATCTCGCCGGTCAGAGGATCAATTGCGGGCTCAGCCAGCGTTTTTCCCGCAATACGGGCTGCAATGGCAAGTTTTTTATTATATTTATAACGTCCAACCCGAGCCAAATCATAACGCCGGGGTTCGAAAAATAAATTTTTAATATGAGTTTCGGCAGAATCCAATGTGGGCAGCTCACCGGGACGCAGCTTACGGTAAACCTCCAGCATGGCTTCTTCTCTGTTCTTGGCGGTGTCCTTGGCGATGGTCATTTCAATCCGCTCATCGTGGCCGAACAACTCACGAATATCGTCATCACTGGAATACCCCAAAGCACGAATCAGCGTAGTGCCGGGCAGCTTGCGGTTTTTATCGATGCGGACATAGAACAGGTCGTTGGCATCGGTTTCATATTCCAGCCAGGCGCCACGGTTGGGAATCACCGTGGTGGTAAAAAGTTTTTTGCCGGTTTTGTCATAGCTCATGCCATAATAAATACCGGGCGAACGAACCAGCTGGGAAACGATGACACGCTCGGCACCATTGATGACGAGAGTGCCGCTGTCGATCATTAGGGGCAGGTCACCCATGAAAATTTCCTGCTCTTTAATCTCGCCGGTTTCTTTATTCAGCAAACGGGCAGTAACACGAAGAGGCGCAGCATAGGTCACATCCCGCTCTTTACTTTCCTCCACCGTGTGTTTGGGCTTGTCATCCAAGCGATAGTCGATA
Source organism: Bacillota bacterium (assembly GCA_029776465.1). Lineage (GTDB taxonomy): Bacteria > Bacillota > Clostridia > Oscillospirales > JAKOTC01 > JAKOTC01. The sequence goes on along the minus strand of JAKOTC010000140.1, from coordinate 2,791 downwards.
AAATCTAAAACCAAATTACCATTATAGTCAGTAATTGAGGATACGTCACGGAATACCTCTTTCAGACCTTCTTGCAAGAACCATTCGTAGGACTTTTTCTGAACCTCAATCAGGTTTGGCATCTCTAAGACTTCGTTAATGCGCGAGAAACTCATCCGTTCTACTTTGCCTTGCTTAACCGGCTTGACATGAACCATAGCTTTAATCACTCCGTATTCTATATGAATGTCCCCCGCCTTGGGAGATTCAATTATGCGTGGTCCTTATGTGGCCATTGGTGGCAGCCTCTGCTATAATCCAAAAGCTTCCGACAAAACCCGGCAAAATTTTTATGCCGATCTGTTGAAAATTTCACCCTTTGTCCTTCAAAAGCGCACACCGCCCCCTTACCCCGCTTGTGTATAGATACAGCAAAGCACAGGGACAGACTTCCCATAATGATGCAGTATAATATCATACGCTATTTTTCACAGCTTGTCAAGAGAAAATTGAAAATTTTATAATTTTTTATATTTTTAATTCCATTTTCCATTCCCACATAGTCAACTTAATAAAAGGATAGCAAAAAACAAACAGAAGAAATTCCGTCTGTTAAATTATGTATTACAATTTAGTGTATATACATTTTGTAATTTTCGTTATTTCTGTCTTAATAAAAATATAAAGCTGAGATTTTTCTCAGCCTTTAGATCAAGATAGAAGCCCTTGTATATAACTCTAAACAAATCGTAAATGTGCAAGTATCCTTTTTTATGATATATGCAAAGCTCCATAGACCTTTGTATAACCGTCCAGTTCGGCTTTGCCAATACCTTCCGCTAAAACCGCTGCCCTTCCCTGATAAGAGAGGAGGGCTTTTTCCAGCAGGCCGGCATCCCCACCGGTCAAGCAGACCGGCAGCATCAGAGAGGAGGAATACAGGATAAGATTTTCCACACTTTCCTCATCCACGATTTCAACCAATAAAAGCGCGGCTCCGTTCTCCATGGCCTCCATGGCATTGTCGGCCAGATTTTCATCCGCGCGGATGACATTGCTGAGAGCCATGCGGGAAAAGAAAGGGAAAACCTTCCCCTCTCGGGCCAGATATTCCCTAGGGCTGTTCCTTTCCGGGCAACCCCGACGGATTTTTTTCTTCAACTGGGCGATATGTTCGGGAGTCGTTCCGCAGCAGCCGCCCACTACCGAAGCACCGGCATCAATCAGAAGCATCATCTGGTCGGCAAACTGATCCGAAGTCATATCGTAAGCACCGGTTTGCCCCTCCAACGGAAGCCCCGCATTGGGCTTGGCGATGATTGGAACCTTTGCCACCCTAAAACCTTCAGTCACCGCATTGACCATCCCTGCCGGTCCCATGCTGCAGTTCAGCCCTACGGCCTGGGCGCCCATCGCCTGCAGGGTTACAACCGCAGAAGGGAGGTCGCATCCAGACAGGGTCCGCCCCTTTTGGTCCACTGTGATGCTGACCATGAAGGGCAATTGATGTTTTTTGCAGGCAATGGCAGCCGCCCGCGCGTCCGCAAGGTTCATTTGGGTTTCAATCACCACACCGTCCACGCCGGCCTTAGCCAGGACATGGGCCTGCTCCTCATAAAGGGCAACCAGGCTTTCCATCGTTGCCTCCCCAATGGGAAAAACAAACTCCCCGCTGGGAGACATATCGCCAAATACCTGGGCTTTTCCCTCCACAGCCTTTTTAGAAAGAGCCACCAGCGCTTCGTTGAAAAACTCTACTTTGTCACCATATCCAAGTTCGGAGAGTTTTTTGCGGTTGGCACCGAAGGTGGGCGCCAGAACCGCCTGACTGCCCGCCTGCACATAACGGCGCTGCAGATCCGTCAGGATTTCCGGATGTTCAAGAATCCACTCTTCCACGCAGATGCCGGAGGGCATACCGGCCTTGATCAGATTGGAGCCGGTGGCGCCGTCCAAAATAAAGGGATTGGTCAATTGCATAACTAGCGCTCTCCTTTATTTGATGTGAGATCCATGTTCCTGCGCGGGCAGAATCCCCGGTTTCAATGGAGATGCCAACCGGCCCGCGCGGCAACTTGCCGCTACATCACATCGGGGGTAGTAATTTTAAACATGGTCAGCACATTGTATAATACAGTTTTCACGCAGGCGCAGAGGTTTAGCCTTGCCTGCATCAATCCCTCATCGGGACCTTTCACACGGCAGTTGTTATAAAATTTGTGAAAGGCAGTGGCCAGATCAATGGCATACCTTGTCACCTTAGCAGGATCATAACTTTCGGCTGCATCCTCGATAATCCGAGGCAGCCTTGACAGCATCCGGATTAGCGCCCGCTCTTCCTCGCTATCCATCAAACCCAGCTCCTCGTCGGTAGCAGGACGCATCCCATAGCCCTCTGCGGTCAGATTCTTTATAATACTGCAAATCCGTGCGTGGGTATATTGGGTATAATACACCGGATTCTGCGCGCTCTGTTCGGCGGCGAGATCCAGGTCAAAATCCAACTGGCTTTCGGGGGTGCGCAGATTAAAGAAAAACCGGGCCGCGTCAATCGGAACTTCCTCCAGCAGATCGGAGAGGGTGATCGAGTTGCCGGTCCGCTCGGACATCCGAACAACTTCACCGTTACGAGTCAGCCTGACCAGCTGCATCAAAATCACGTCCAGCCGGTCGGGATCAATCCCCAGCGCCGCCATGCTGGCCTTGATGCGGGGAACATAACCGTGGTGGTCGGTTCCCAGAATGTCGATCGCCTTGTCAAAGCCGCGAACCACCAGCTTGTTGTAATGATAGGCGATGTTCGGCACCATGT
>JAKOTC010000139.1 GCA_029776465.1 Bacillota bacterium | reverse complement strand
TGATCGCTGGTAGTGAAATTGTAGAACACATAATAGCCCTCGGTCTTGTAATTGATCGGATAGGCCAGTCTGCGTTTTCCCCACTCATCAACACCAGTGATCTCGCCATTTGCAGCGATCAGAGATTTAAACTTCTCTACCATTGCTGCAACAGCCTCGTCCCCAATGGCCGGATCAATGACCAATGCGAACTCATAAGCTCTCTGTTGTTCTGTCATTAAAAAGCACCTCCTTTTGGACATTAGGCTTTCTTTCGAAAGCAAGGAACAGGCTTTGATATTTGCCTATAACAGATTCATTATAATGGATAAGCACCTTTTTGTCAATAGTGGATTATACTGTTTTATATTGTTTACACTAAAAACAGCTCTTTCAACAGATGGTGGCAAAATGTTTGGACTCATTTCAGATTATGGGTGAGAACAATCTATCATCAAGCGGTAAATTGGTTGCACCCAAGAGGAGATTACTTGACTTTATCCTGGTTTTGAAATAAAGTATATATGTCCAGCAATCTTCAGAGATTAATAGGGAGGCATTTGCGTTGACTTATTTGGAGAATTATCAGTTGTGGCGTGATCATGTGAAAGATCCGGAACTGGCCGCAGAGCTGAAAAATATAGAGGAAAATGATGCTGAGATTCGCGAAAGGTTTTATGGTGAGCTTCGCTTCGGAACCGCCGGGCTTCGCGGGGTGATCAGCGCCGGCAGCAATCGAATGAATATTTATACTGTCGGACGGGCCACGCAGGGCTTTGCCGATTATCTCATTCAAACCTATTCCGATCCCGCTGTTGTGATCGGGCATGACTCCCGCATCAAATCGGACCTTTTTGCCGAATATGCTGCCCGAATTTTTGCGGAGAACGGCATAAAAACCTATTTGTTTGACAGCTTGGTTCCCACTCCGGTGGTATCCTTTGCGATTCGCCATCTAAAATGCCATGGCGGCGTGATGGTTACGGCCAGCCACAATCCGTCAAAATACAACGGTTATAAAGCCTATGGTCCCGACGGAAGCCAGCTTTCGGTGGAGGATTCGGAAAAGGTCATTCAGGCCATTGACCGGGTGGATATTTTTAAGGATGTCAAATCCGTTTCTCTGGAAGAGGCCATCCAAAGCGGGCGGGTGACCCTGGTGGGTAAAGAGCTGCTTGATATCTACCTCGGGGAAGTGGAAAAGAAGGCGATTCATCCCGGCATCTGTAAAAATTCAGGTTTGAAACTGGTTTATACCCCCCTCAACGGCACAGGCAATAAGCCGGTTCGAGAGATTCTGAAGCGGATCGGCATGACAGATGTGCATGTGGTGGCCTCTCAGGAGCAGCCGGACGGCAATTTCCCCACCTGCCCTTATCCCAACCCGGAATTTAAAGAGGCGCTGGAGGAAGGTCTGAAAGCCTGTAAGAAAACCGGAGCCGATCTGCTGATTGCCACAGACCCCGATGCCGATCGGACAGGGATCGCAGTGCGGGACGCGGACGGATCCTACAAGCTGATGACCGGAAACGAAGTGGGATGCTTAATGTTCGAATATGTTTTCTCTCAGCGGAAAGCCAACGGCACCATGCCTGCCCGCCCGGTTGCCATTAAGAGCATTGTCAGTTCCTGTCTGGCCGATGCGATCGGAGCCGCTTACGGCGTGGAGGTCAAGCAGGTGCTGACCGGATTTAAATATGTAGGGGAAACGGTTACCAAGCTGGCCAAAGAAGGCAGGGAAGAGGATTTCCTGATTGCTTTTGAAGAGAGCTATGGTTATCTGCTGGGCAGCCATGTCCGGGATAAAGACGCTGTGGTGGCAACCATGCTGATTTGTGAAATGGCCGCCTTTTACAAAAAGCAAAATAAAACCCTGGTTCAGGTCATGAAAGATATCTACGACCGTTACGGTCACTATATGAATAAGGTGCTCAACTTCGATTTTGAGGGCGTGGAGGGAATGGAGCAGATGAAAGCCCTGATGGTGGGGCTTCGTCGAAATCCTCCGGCTGAGATCGCCGGGCGTGGGGTGGTCAGCATCAAGGATTATGAGGCTTCCGAGGAAATTATCCTTTCCACCGGTGAAAAGAAACCCATCGAACTTCCCAAGTCGGATGTGCTCAGCTATCAGCTGGCAGACGGTTCCCAGGTGATTATTCGCCCCTCCGGTACCGAGCCCAAGATGAAATCCTATCTGACGGTGAAATCCGATTGCGAGGTTTCCTGCGGGTCAGCCTGTCAGGAGATTGAACGGGCAGTCAGCAAACTGATAAAAGGGTAACGGTTCAAAACAATAAAGCCAGCAGATCCGGTCCGCTGGCTTTTTATCTTCAAAGGATTATTCCTGGGTTTCCTCGTCGGTTTCAAACTCAAGATTTTCACCACAGTTGGGGCACTTAATGCTGCCGCTGTCAACCATGTCCTCGTCCAGATAAATTTCATCATTACAAGAGGGGCAGGTTACCTGGTACAGAGTCTCTCCGCAGCAATCGCAATCCTCGTCGCTGCAGCAATCCTCGCAGCAATCCTCATCCTCGTCCTCTTCATGGGAACAACCACAGCTGCAGTCATCATCAAAGTCCTCGCCATAGACATAGCCTTCCAAAGCGCCCAGATCCTCATCCAAAGCGCCCACAGCCTCGTCAATCTCGGCAATGGAATCTTCCATATCTGTGACGGAGAGAGCAAGGTCATCTAAAACATCCAAGAATGCGTCATAGATTCGGCCTTCTTTGCTTTCCGGATCCACGTCCATTCCTTTAATCAGGCCTTTCAAATAGGCCACTTTTTCTAAAACAGTCATTTTTACTCCTTTCGCGGCTTACGCACGCTCCATGTATTCACCGGTACGAGTATCGATGCGAATCATGTCACCTTCGTTAACGAACAGGGGAACACGGATGACAGCGCCGGTTTCCAGGGTAGCTGTTTTAGTAGCGTTGGTGGCGGTGTCGCCCTTGACGCCCGGCTCGGCTTGGGTGACCTGAAGCTCGACAAAGTTCGGGGGCTCAACGCCGAAGACATTGCCTTTATAAGACAAAACTTTTACATCCATATTCTCTTTGACGAACTTGAAAGCGTCGCCCACAAGGCTTTTGCTGATGGGGGTCTGCTCATAGGTCTCTTTGTCCATCATATAATAAAGATCTTCATCGCTGTACAGATATTGCATATCCCGTTTTTCAATAAAAGCGGTGGGGAATTTGTCCGAAGGGTTAAAGGTGCGCTCAACCACAGCGCCGGAAATTACGTTTCTGATTTTTGTACGGACAAATGCGGCACCTTTGCCGGGCTTCACGTGCTGAAACTCGATAATCTGATACACGTTGCCGTCCATTTCAAAGGTGATGCCGTTACGAAAATCTCCTGCTAAAACCATTATACTACCTCCACATATTGTTTACGCATACCTGAATATTATTCTATATTAAAATCGATGCGTTTGCAAGTATTAATATTGAGTTTATACCGTTTTCTATAAAATAATCAGTTCTTTTGGGCTTTGGGTGAGATTTTCACACCCGTTTTCCGTCACTATGACCATGTCTTCAATCCGCACGCCGAACTCGCCCTGCAGGTAAATTCCAGGCTCAACCGTCATCACCATATTGGGTTTCAAAACGGTGTCACAGGTGGGGGAAAAACGGGGAGATTCGTGTATCTGCAGCCCGAGGCTGTGACCCAGCCCGTGGCCGAAGCAGCCGTCATACCCGGCGCCGTTGATAATATCCCTTGCCACTTTGTCGATATCCTTGCAGACCTTGCCGGCCTTAATCTCACGAAGGGCGGCCAGCTGAGCCTCCAAAACCGTTTGATAGACTTTGTTCTGCTTTTCGCTGATGGTTCCGAAGGCGACGGTGCGGGTCATGTCGCTGCAGTATCCTTCATAACGGGCGCCCATATCCAACGTTAAAAAGTCGCCGCGCTGAATCTTTTTATTTCCAGGCGTACCGTGGGGAAGAGAGCTTTTGGCTCCCGACACGACGATGGAATCAAACGCAAGGCCTTCTGCTCCTTGTTTGCGCATAAAGATTTCCAAGTCCAGGGCGATTTCCTGTTCGGTCATCCCGACCATGGCGGTGTTAAGGAAATGTTGGAAAGCAGCGTCGGTGATTTTCTGCGCTTCCCGAATTTTGGACAGTTCGGTTTCATTTTTGATCATGGCCAGTTCCTGAAGGGTTTTTCCGAGTTCCTCGGAGAAGACACATTCAATACCCTCCATATCCTTTTGCCAGACACGGCTTTCGGCCACTGTGACCACACTGTCCACCAGACCAAGAGTTTTGGCTCCGGCTTTTGTCAGCAGCTCTTTAATCTGATGGCGATACCGGTCGGCCAGAATCACTTCGGCATCCTTTACCGCCGCAGTGGCGGCTTCAAAATATCGAAAATCGGTTAAAAAATATGAATGGCCGGGAATGACGAGCACCATGCCTGCGGAGGAAGCAAATCCGGTCAGCCAGCGACGCATAACAGGCTCGGTGATAACCGCAGCATCAATTCCTTTGGGGAGTTTTTCGGCAAAAGCTTCAATATTGGAATATGACATATTGTTCCCAGCCTTTCAAAAACTTATTGCTTATTGTTTAATTTGGTCTAAAAGTGCATCCATAGCCAGCAGATAGCCTTTCTGCCCAAGCCCCGTAATCTGTCCCAGACAAACCGGAGCGATCACCGAATGGTGGCGGAATTCCTCCCGGGCATAGATGTTGGATAAATGAACTTCGATGACGGGGAGCTTGACAGAGGCCAAAGCATCCCGGATGGCATAACTGTAATGGGTAAAGGCTCCGGCATTGAGTATGATACCATCGGCGGTTTTGCGGGCTTTTTGGATTTTGTCGATGATCTCACCCTCATGGTTGGACTGGAAGGTTTCGCAGGAAACCCCAATGGACTCGGCATGGGCTAAAATGGTGCTGTTCAGCGAATCCAGAGTGGCAGTGCCATATACCGCGGGTTCACGCTCCCCCAATAAATTTAAGTTGGGGCCGTGAATCACAAGGAAATGTACCATACACAATCCTGTCCTTTCATATTTGACCTATTATCCTGCTGATTTGCCAAGAGAGTCAAAGCACTGCATCATATATACTGCATTCCGGGACTGGCTGCCCGCGGATTCGCAGATAAAAACCGGGGTCAGATTGCGCTTTGCGCATTCTTCGGCCAGAGGTTCAAAAAATGGGCCGAAATCGGTGTCCTCGAAGGTCAGATGGCGTTGCTCTCCACCCTTTTCCGTGTAGGCAATCTTAGAAAAATGCACATGCATGATCTTTAAACGGTCATATCCCAGCAGGTTTTCAATCGTATCTAAGAGCGCGGCATAATCGGAAGATGTTTTCAGGCTTCCGGCTGTCATGGCATTCACATGCCCGAAATCAATGCAGGGAACCATTCGCTCGTCAATCTGGCACAGCCGGCAGACTTCCTCCACGGTGCCGAGCTGGTTGACCTTTCCCATGGTTTCGGGGCAGAGGACGATATCATCATATCCCTCGGAATCCAGCAGGGCAATGGTCTTGGTCAAAGTGTCTTCGGCCAGTTCCATCGCTTTGCTTCGGCTGATTTTCGAGGCCGATCCGCTGTGAACCACCACTCGGCGTCCGCCCAGCAGACGGACGGCACGAGCGCTTTGCAGCAAATAATCCAAGCTTTTCAACCGCTTTGTCTCATCCGTTCCCGACAGGGAGATGTAATAAGGAGAATGCACGGATACCTGAATATCTGCGGCATGGGCGAGCTCGGAAAAAGCCAGCGCATTTTTTTCATTGATGTTTACGCCATGCCCACACTGCCATTCAAAGGCATTTAAACCCAGATCCGAAAGAAAACCGGGGAGTTGAAGAGAGCTTTTATTTCCGGCTGCCAAAAAGTCATTGCAGGTGCCGGCAGGGCCGAAACGGGCATTCAAAATTATGCCCCCCTTTTGTCCTGCCTTGCACGGACAAAACGTTCAAGACGGCGTTTGATAGAAAAAAAGCGGCTTTCCTCTTCCATCATAGGATGAACCAGCACAGCCAGCATACCGCGCTTTTTGGCGGCATAAACATCCGTGAAAATCTGATCCCCGATCAGGGCTCCTTTTTTTAAAGGGAGCCCTATTTTTTTAGCAGCCCGGAACAAACCCATTCCCAAGGGCTTCATCGCGCGGCTGATAAAGGGCAGTCCGCAGAGCTTTGCAAAGGGCTCAACTCGTTCTGCCAAGTTGTTGGAAACCAATATGACAGGCAGGCCCAGCTGTTTGACACGCTGAAGCCAGGCCGAAATTTCATCGGTTAATATGGGGCTGTTTGGCAGAGCAAGAGTATTGTCTACATCAATGGCCAACCATAGTATGCCCCGATGCAGAAAGGTTTCGGGGTCGATTTTTAAAACGGAATCTGCAACAATATCCGGCTTGAAACGGCTCAATTCATCCTCCGAAAACAAGTAATAGGCATAGACTGGAACTCGTTTTAATACGCAAAAAAGCGGGCATTTCAGCCCGCCATCTGCACAAACGGAATGAACCTACCCATTAATACTTACGTTTACGGGCAGCCTCCGACTTTTTCTTACGTTTGACGGAGGGCTTCTCATAATGCTCTCTTTTGCGAACTTCGGCGAGAACGCCGTCTCTCGCGCACTGTCTTTTGAACTTTTTGAGAGCACTATCCAGAGACTCGTTTTTCACGTGCACTTCAGCCACAATAATCCCTCCCTCCACTACCAAAGCAGGGGTAATTTATGGCTATTATACCATAAGACCATCTTCGTGTCAAGTAGCTGTGACCAAAAACCCAAATGGCCGACAAATGCCTAGATTTTCAAAATTTAATGAAGAGGTTGTTTCAATAAATGAGATATGCTATAATATTTTTAGTTTTGCTTTGTTTGCATATTCATGAGTGATCTCATTATTCGCATGAGAATATTTGCATTTGTGTTTCAGCCGAGGTTCGGCAATAAATAAATAACGGCAGGGGGAACTCATGGTGATCAATAAAAATGCAAAAGCAATTCAAAAGTTGAGGGATTTTTACAGCCATAAGCCGGACGCAGCCATT
>JAKOTC010000138.1 GCA_029776465.1 Bacillota bacterium | reverse complement strand
GGTTTGCGGTTTAGAGTGCGGAAAAGCAGCCGTTTTTATCCTGAACAGCCTTCTGTCCGGCGATGATTTGAAAATCGATGATTTTTTAGCTTTTCTTCGAAAAATCTCTGTCGATGCCGAGCTGGGACCCAGCACCAGAGCCATTGTGGAGGAGGCAAAAAGGCGGGGCATACCGGCGACTCGGATCGGGAATGAAAGCCTTGTCCAGCTTGGATATGGGCGGTTCAGCAGAATTGTTGAGTCCACACTGACCGATTCCACCTCCTGTATTGCAGTCGATATTTCCTGCAACAAACAGTTGACCAAAAGCATTCTCAGCGAGCACCAGATTCCCGTGCCCTACGGCAAGGTGGTGTATTCGGAGATATCCGCCCTCATTGCCGCTCAGCAGATTGGATATCCTGTGGTTGTAAAACCCTTTGATGGAAACCAGGGTAAGGGGGTCTTTTTGAATCTCACCACGGAAAATGAGGTTAGAAGGGCGTTTGCAGAGGCCAGCAAATTCAGCAGAGGCATCATTGTCGAACAGTATGTTACCGGCCGGGACTATCGAATTTTGGTGATAGGGGATAAGGTCAGCGCCGTTGCCGAACGCCTGCCTGCCATGGTGATCGGGGACGGAGAGCATAGCATCCGGGAACTGGTGGATCTGGTCAACCAGGATGAAAGAAGAGGAGAGGACCATGAAAAACCCCTGACCAAAATCAAACTGGATCAGGTATCCCTGGATCTCCTGGAGAAACACGGAAAGACTCCCGACAGCATTCCGGCCGACGGGGAGGTTGTGCGGCTGCGGTCCAACGGAAATCTCAGCACCGGGGGAATCGCCATTGATTGCACAGACCTGATACACCCGGAAAACGCGGAGATTGCGGTCATGGCGGCAAAAGCCGTCGGCATTGATATCGCGGGCATCGATATTGTGACGACCGACATCTCCAAATCCATCCGGGAGACAGAGGGCGTGGTGGTGGAAGTCAACACGGCGCCGGGCATCCGGATGCATCTCTACCCCAGCATGGGGAAAGCCCGAAATGTGGCAAAGGACATTGTGGATCATTTATTTCCCAAGGAGGAAAATATTCGTTTCCCGCTGGTCTCGGTGACGGGCACCAATGGAAAAACCACTACGGTTCGGCTGATCAGCCATGTGCTGGCCCAGACCGGCAGAACCGTGGGCATGACCACCACCAGCGGCACCTTTATCGGGGACAAATGTTTATATAAAGGGGACCATTCGGGCCCGAGAAGCGCAAAGCTGATATTGTCCAATAAGAAAATCGACTGCGCCGTGCTGGAAACTGCCCGCGGCGGCATTATCCGTGAGGGCCTGGGTTACGACCTGGCCGATGTGGGAGTTATCACCAACATTGCCGAAGACCATCTGGGGATGGACGGAACGGATACCCTTGAGGATCTGGCTTTTGTCAAAGCCCTTGTGGTGGAGGCAGTCAAAGCGGACGGATATGCGGTCTTGAACGCCGACGACAAAATGACTCCCTATATCGCAGAGCGGTGCAAAGCCAGAAAAATCATGTTTTCCATGCATGCGCCCAAAGAAGACGGGCATATCTGGGTGTATGCCCAGGATGGCTGGATCAAAGTCTCTATGGAAGGGCAGACTGCCAAAATTCTTCGCATCGATGAGATTCCGATTACCTGCGGGGGCTTGATTGAATGCAACACCGAAAATGCTTTGGCGGCCGTTTCTGCCCTGATTGGTCTGCATATTCCGTTTGAACAGATTGCTCAGGGATTGAAAACCTTTCAGCAAAACAACGGAAGATTTAATATGTTTGTAGTTCGGGATTTTAAGGTGATGCTGGATTACGGCCACAACCTGCCCGGCTATCAGCAGGTGATAAAGGCCTGTCAAAAGATCGGATACTCCCGGCTGATCGGTGTCATCGGTATGCCGGGCGACCGGTCGGACGAGTCCATCCAAAGCGTCGGCAGATTCTGTGCGAAAGCCTTTGATGCGATTTATATTAAGGAGGATGCGGACAAGAGGGGAAGAAAGTCCGGCGAGGTTGCGCAGCTCTTCTTTGACGCCATAAAGGAAAGCAGGCCCTCCGGAAGATATCAGATTGTATTGGATGAATTGGATGCGCTTCGACTGGCGGTTGAAAATGCCCGGTCGGGGGATCTTATCGTTGTCTTCTATGAAAAGCTCGAACCCCTTCAGGCTTATTTAGAAAGCTTAAGCCCGAAGGAATATGCAAGCAATTTAACATGAATAAACAGGGTCGTTGTTTCGACCCTGTTTTCATTTAATCCGGATGTCTATATCATTCAAATTCCGGAGAAAAGGTTTAAGTGAGAAAGGTAAGGGGGGACGGGCTGAAATAACATTGCTTATCTTTCAATCATATAATACAATGCGCCTGATTCTTAAGAAGCGGGTGTATAAAGCATTGTAGGAGTGAAAACATGAGCAGCTTTTTCGACGATAGTCGTTTTAGTGGCTGCAGAGCATGCGGCCATGATAGATGTCGTTGCCGCGACCGGGACCGTGGTGATGTGGAGGGGATAAGGGATATCCGGAAAGGCATACGGGATATCCGCAATGGTGTTCTGGGTATCAGCGAAGGTCTGGAAGATATTCTGGACGGCGATATCCGGGAGGGCCGGCGGAATATCTGCGAAGGGCTTCGGGATATTAACGAAGGCCTCCGAAGCGTGAATGAGGGCATTAGGAACTTACGCGGTTCTGTAAGCTGGGACATCATCCGGGATTTAGAGGATGCTGTCCGTGATATCCGTGAAGGTGCACGAGATGTTTGCGAAGGTTTGAGCGATGTTCTGAGCGGAAACAGAAGAGAGGGCATCTGTAAAATCCGCGAGGGACTGGATGATATTGAGGATGGGCTTTGCGATTTGGAGGATATTTTAAGGGATATTGGACGGTAATTTTCTATACAGATAAATTATATTGCTCACAGTTTTTCTGTGAGCACCTACATTTGACGGCTTTCGGCGGCAGGGCCGGAGTTTTCGCCGATAACACCCCTCCTGCTTTTGTCATATAATACTGTGTACTCGGCAAAGAGGAAATGGTGTATTAGAAATAGGGGTGAAAGCATGAGCAATTTATTTGAGGATCGCCGCTCAAACCGCGGCTGCAGTTTCTGCGGCGGTGATCACGATAGAGGGCGTGGCCGTGGGGACCGGGTCAGAGACCGCCGCCGAGATCATCTCGATAATGAAGATACAGAGTCCGTTAGAGAGATTCGTGAAGGCGTCGAGGATGTTCGGGAAGGCGTAGAAAATATTCTTGTGGGGTTAGATATTGTCTTCATGAACAGAGCGGAAAGCCAAAGGAGAATTTACGAGGGAATCCGGGGGGCCTGCGAAGGGATTCGGAATATCAATCAAGGTTTGAGGGATTTGCGTTCCGGCAGAAGCCGAGGGGCTGTCAGGGATATCCGCGAGGGACTTTGGGATGTGGAGAACGGCGTTCTCTATGTTTATGAAGGTTTAAAGGACATCATGCATGGCTGTGTGAATGAAGGGATATGGAAAATCAGAGAAGGGCTGAGAGTGATTGATGGGGGGATCAGAAATATTGAAAATGCTTTGCCCGATCTCCGATAGGCCGGATGGTGCACATTTACATCCTCTATAAAAAAGAGCCTGATTCGCCAAGGGAATCATGCTCTTTTTCATTATGGACTTATTCGTGCGGTTATCCGCCCAGGTATGCTTTTTTAATTTCGTCGCTCTCGGCCAGTTCTTTTCCGGTGCCGGAAAGTATAATGGAACCGGTCTCCAAAACATAAGCCCGATCAGCCACCTCCAGCGCCATGCCGGCATTCTGCTCAACCAGCAGGATGGTGACGCCTGATTTTTTTAGTTCGGCGATGATCTCAAAAATCTGCTCCACCAGGACGGGGGCCAGACCCATGGAGGGTTCATCCAGCATCAGCAGCTTGGGATGGCTCATCAGGGCGCGCCCCATGGCCAGCATTTGCTGTTCGCCGCCGGAAAGGGTTCCGGCAATCTGCTTTTGACGTTCTTTCAAGCGGGGAAAGCGGTTGAAAATTTCCTCAATGCCCTTTGAGGATACCCCTTTTTGGGTAAAGGCGCCCATCTCCAGATTCTCCATCACGGTCATGCGCAAAAAGATGCGCCGGCCTTCCGGCACCTGTGCCAAGCCCATTTTCACGATTTTGTGCGGCTCGGTTTTGGTGATGTCCTTCCCGTCAAACACCACGCTCCCGGTTTTGGGGCGAAGCAGCCCGGAGACAGTTTGAAGGGTGGAGGACTTTCCGGCGCCGTTGGCTCCGATCAATGCCACGATTTCCCCGGGATGTACCTCAAAAGAGACATCTTTAATGGCGTGAATGGGGCCGTAATAAACGTTGATATTGTTGACTTTCAGCATCTCAGTGGTCCTTCTTTCCCAGGTATGCCTCGATCACCTGCGGGTTTGACTTGATTTCGTCCGGCGTGCCCTTGGCAATAATCTTGCCATAGTTCAACACGGCGATACCCTCACAAATGCCCATGACAAGGTTCATATCATGCTCGATCAGCAGAATCGAGATAAGGAAGGTATCCCGAATCTTGCGGATATTCTGCATCAGCTCTTCAGTTTCCGAGGGATTCATGCCGGCCGCCGGTTCATCCAGCAGCAGAAGGGAGGGGTTGGTGGCCAGCGCGCGGACAATCTCCAGGCGGCGCTGGGCGCCGTAGGGCAGACTTCCGGCTTTTTTGTCGGCCAGGTCGGCCATGTCAAAAATGGACAAAAGTTCCATTGCTCGTCCCCTGGCAATTCTTTCGGCTCTCCAATATCCGGGCAGACGGAAGACGGCACCGAAGAGGCGATAGTCCATTTCATTGTGCAGCCCGATTAATACATTGTCCAAAACGGTTAAATCTTTAAAGAGACGAATATTCTGAAAGGTTCGGGCAATTCCGGCACGGTTGACCTGAATGGTGTTCATGTTTTTGGTGTCTTGACCGTTTAAGATCATTCTGCCGCGCGTGGGCTGATAAACCTTGGTCAAAAGGTTGAAAACCGTGGTCTTTCCGGCGCCGTTGGGACCGATTAAACCGCCGATCTCGGTTCTGCCCAGGGTGAAATTGAAATCATCCACGGCGGTTAAACCGCCGAAGTCAATGCCCAGCTCCACACATTCAATGACGGGGGTCATATTTTTATCCCGTTCGGGAATGAAGGGGGTTTTGGGATCGCGGAAATTCATTTTATCTTCCCCTCCTTTTTGAAAGCGGTGATTTTATTCCATCCTTTTTCCAGCAGCCCGGATAGGGAGAAATCATATTTTCCCATAAGGCCGGAGGGTTTTAGAATCATAACCAAAACCAATAGAAGGGAATATACCACTATGCGGTATTTATCAAATTCTCTCAACAGTTCCGGAAGGGCGGTCAACCCCACGGCGGCCAAAACCGAACCGAGCATGGAGCCCATGCCGCCCAACACCACCGTGACCAGAATATCAATGGATTTCATAAAGCCGAAGGAGCCGGGGTTCAAAATTCCGATGTTTCCGGCGTATAAGGAACCTGCGACACCGGCGAAGAAAGCGGACATGACAAAGGCCATGGTCTTATAATAGGTGGTGTTAATGCCGCAGGATTCGGCGGCGATT
>JAKOTC010000137.1 GCA_029776465.1 Bacillota bacterium | reverse complement strand
GATTATAACTCGCACTAAAGGCATCCTCTTCACAATCGTATACCTTGGCCGTTCCGGTATACCGCTGCATATTGTCGGCTACGGCAGAACGCTTGACCACACAGCCATCCGCGGCCAAATTGCCTCTCAGCACCTGGATGCCTCCCTCTTTTGCGTAGGGATTTTCCACAGGGCGAATCACTTCCGGGTTTTTGTTGACCGCCGCCGAATAGCTTTCGGAAAGAGACTTGCCGGTAACGGTCATCGCGCCGCCTTCGATCAGGCCTTTCTTGGACAGTTCCTTCAAAACCGCCATCACCCCGCCGGCTGCGTAGAGGTTTTCAATGTGATAGGGACCCGCCGGACTGAGCTTGCAGAGGTTGGGAGTGCGTGTGGAAACCTGCTGGGCGTCGTCCAGGGTCAGGCTCACCCCCGCCTCGTGGGCAATAGCGGGCAAGTGGAGCATACTGTTGGTGGAACAGCCCAGCGCCATATCCAGGGCCAGCCCGTTGAAAAAGGCTTCCCGGGTCAGAATATCCCGGGGCTTGATGTTTTTCTTCACCAGCTCCATCACGGCAAAACCGGCTTTTTTGGCCAGCCGAACCCGCTCGGACATCACGGCGGGAATGGTGCCGTTACCCGGCAGCCCCATCCCCAGCGCCTCGGTCAGGCAATTCATGCTGTTGGCGGTAAACATCCCCGAGCAGGACCCGCAGGTGGGGCAGGCCTCTCTTTCCATACAAGCCAGTTCTTCATCATTGATTTTACCCGACGAATAGCTTCCCACGGCCTCAAACATCTGAGACAGGCTGGCCTTTCTGCCGGACTTTGTGAAAGTCCCGGCCAGCATGGGACCGCCGCTGACCAGCAGGGCGGGCAGATTGACCCGGGCGGCCGCCATCAACATGCCGGGAACCACTTTATCACAGTTGGGGATGAGCACCATGCCGTCGAAGCCGTGGGCGGTGACCATGGCCTCAATCGAGTCGGCAATCAGTTCCCGGGTCACCAGGGAGTATTTCATCCCGATATGCCCCATTGCAATGCCGTCGCAGACCGCAATGGAGGGGATCTCAACGGGCGTTCCTCCGGCGGCGAGAATCCCCTCTCTCACCGCCTTGGCGATGGTATCCAGATGGATGTGCCCGGGCACGATCTCATTTTGACTGTTCACCACCGCAATCAGGGGGCGGGACAGCTCTTCGTCAGTATAGCCCATCGCATAAAACAGGCTGCGGTGGGGCGCACGCTCCGGCCCGGTTTTCACTCTATCGCTGATCATAATGTGATTCCTTTCTATATGGCATTTTGGACATGCAGGGATAGCTATATCAATCTATCCAATCGGCATCCTCGCCCTGCCCCCGCTTCATGGCCGTCGTACCGGTGCGAACCAGCTCGGTCAAACCCAGAGGCTGTGCAAGCTTGATAAAGGCCGAGATTTTTGAGGGGGTTCCGGTCAGCTCTACAATCAGCGAGCTTTCGGATACATCTACAATGTTGGCGCGGAAAATATGGGTCAGATCGATGATCTGAGAACGGGACTCGGCGCTGCAGCTCATCCGGATCAGGACATATTCCCGCACCACCGCGTCTTCGTGGGAAAGCTCTTCGATACTGACCACTTCAATCAGTTTGGCCAGCTGGTTTTTAATCTGGGTCAGGGTGTGATCATCCCCCTGAGAGACGATGGTCATCCGGGAAAGCCGGGGATTTTCGGTTTCGCCCACCGACAGGCTGTCAATATTAAAACCCCGCCGGGCAAACAGTCCCGCAACTCGGCTGAGAACACCGGAATTATTTTCAACCGTCACCGAAAAGATACGTTTTTTCAAATTGCACCGACCTCCACATGGATTATTTTCTTCACTTCACAATTTACGGGCTCGCCCCTGTCGAAACTTCCGTCCTGCTTAACGGATAAAATCGGTTCGCTGAGAGAACCTCCTGCAGGAACCATCGGCATCACGAACAAGTCCTGAGGAATCTCGCAATCCACCAACACCGGCAGCCGCTTCTCCCGTGCGGTGGCAAGCGCCTGCTTCATCACTTCGGGCAGCTTTTCCTTATCCGAGAGGTCCGGTTTGATCCCAATGCCCCCAAAGGCTTCCACCAGCTTGACATAATCGGTTTGGCGGCCGAGGCTGGTTTGGGAGTAACGCTTTTTGAAGAACAATGACTGCCATTGGCGAACCATTCCCAGCACCTTGTTGTCCATCAGCACCACCACAATGGGAAGCCGCTCACTCACCGCCGT
>JAKOTC010000136.1 GCA_029776465.1 Bacillota bacterium | reverse complement strand
TTCAATCCCCTCGGTCAGCTTTCCGTAGACCGATTCCAGTTCCTCGCGGGTGGGGATGGAACGGGCGCCCAGGGGCGCGGGAGCGGCGGCATACCCGTGATACAGCTCGGAGAGAGCTACGGTAGCGGCCCCGACTTTCTCACCGTGAAGGAATTTCGGGGTCTCGTCCTCATAGAGCATCTCGATGAAATGGGAGACATGATGTTCCGAACCGGAGGCAGGGCGGGAATTGCCCATCATCTGCATGGTGATGCCCGAGAGGAGAAGGCCCTCGGTGAGGGCGCGGATTCCCTCCGGCTCCCGGAGCTTCAGACTGTCCACGCAAGCCACGGTTTTCCGGACGGCCTCCTCTTCCAGCGCGAAGATCTCCTCACAGAGAAACTCACCGGTGATCAGATGGGCTATCCGCCAGTCCGCCAACGCGGTGTATTTTCCCACCATGTCGCCAAAGCCCGCGGCCGTCAGACGGAAAGGGGCGGCGGCGATCACGTCCAGGTCGGCATAGACGGCGACGGGCGCCCGGGCAGGCAGAGTCTTCTTGACCCCGTGCCAGGTCATGGCCGCCACGGTGGAGACAAAGCCGTCCACGCTGGCTGCTGTGGGAACCGAAATGAATGCAGTATCCATTTTATGGGCAAGATAACGGGTGATATCGTGGATGGTTCCGCTTCCCGCCGCGATCAGGCAATCGGGACGGGGCAAGGAGGCCATGGCCTTCTCTGCTAGGGCTACCGCCTTTTCGGTGGCGTGAAGCCCCTCGGAGGGTAGGGTGACTTTGGAACAGCCCAGCAATGCTGCAATTTGTCCGCCCGCCACCTTTTCGGTGTTGTCATCGCATACCACCGCAAAAGAGCGGAAAGGGTATTTGCTTACCAAGGCCGGAAACTGATTTACTAATCCTTGTTCCACCAGAATCTCGTTGGTCTGGGTTATATGCGATTTTCCGCAGGAGCAGTGCTTTGCCGATTCCAGAATTGTATGGAAATTGATCATAGGGATGGACCGCCTTATATTTGATTTTAAATTAAACCTGTTTAATTATAAACCAACCCTGCCGATGATGCAAGTAGAGATAAAACGGCTCTATCCCCGCACCGCTTTCAATTTTTTTGTCGAAGCGGGCTTCTCTGCCTTGAATCGACAGAGGGGGGGGGTGCTATAATGATCAGGATGTGAGAAGATATTGTGTTTCTTGCAAAAGACAAAAAGATACATACAGGTGTTGAAAATAGAGGTTTATACCTGCGTGCCTTTATTTCTGATTTGGGGGTCATTCAATGAATACAAGACTGGATTATTTTTTTAATAGCCTCAGAGAGAAGCGGGTCGTCTTGATCGGCATCGGGATCAGCAACACGCCCATTGCCAAGCTGTTACTAAAAAAAGGGGTTAAAGTAACCGTTTGTGACCGGAAAACCGAGGAGCAGCTGGGAGAGGTTTGCGCCCAGATTCGTTCCTGGGGCGGTCAGCTGCGCCTGGGCGAGGGGTATCTGGACGGGCTGGAGGCCGATGTGATTATCCGTGCTCCGGGCATCTATTTTCACAATGAGTTTCTGGAGGAGGCCCGCCGGAAGGGCACGGTGGTCACCTCGGAGATGGAGCTGTTTTTTGATTTCTGCCCCTGCAAAATCTACGCCGTAACCGGCAGCGTGGGGAAAACCACCACAACCACCATTCTGGCGGAGATGCTGAAAAAGCAGGGCAAACTGGTGCATGTGGGAGGAAACATCGGACGGGCTCTCTTTCCCATCATTGAGGAGATTTCCCCCAGCGATGTAGCGGTAGTGGAGCTGTCCAGCTTCCAGCTGATCTCCATGCGCAAAAGCCCGGATGTGGCGGTACTCCTCAACGTTGTACCCAACCATCTGGATATCCATAAGGATATGGAGGAATACATCAGCGCCAAGCGCAACATTTTCGCCCATCAGGGGCCCTTTTCCCGCTGCGTGTTGAATGCCGAGAACGAACTCACCGCCTCCTTTGCCTCTGAGATTCGAGGGGAGCGGATGATGTTCGGCCATGAGGTCGCCCCCATGAACGGGGTATACTGCTCCGGGGACAGCATTGTGTTGGTCCGCAATGGAGTGACCACCGAAATCATGAATCGCAGCGACATCCGGCTGCCCGGAGAACACAATCTGGAGAACTATATGGCTGCCATCGCCGCCTGCGCGGATGTGGTGGACCCCCAGAATATGCGGGCGGTGGCCCGCGAGTTCGCCGGCGTGGAACACCGGCAGGAGCTGGTGCGGGAGCTGGACGGCGTGAAATACATCAATGATTCCAAGGCCACCACTCCCGAGAGTACCATTTGTGCTTTAAAGGCTTATGAAAAGAACATTATTCTCATTGCGGGCGGTTATGACAAACATACCCCCTTCGATCCGATGAGCAGGGATGTGCTGACTTCGGTGAAGCGCCTGATCCTGATCGGCGTCACCGCCGAACAGATTGAAAAAGCGGTGAAGTCTGCCCCGGGGTATGACCCTGAAAAACTGCCCATCCACAAGGTAGCCAGTTTGGAGGAAGCGGTGCTTCGGGCCCGCTCTGCCGCTGTTCCCGGGGATGTGGTGCTGCTCTCCCCGGCCTGCGCCAGCTTTGATATGTTCAAAAGCTTTGAGGAGCGGGGAAAAATCTTTAAAGAGATTGTCAATAAGCTTTAGGGCATCGTGATCCTGCCTGAGCAGATACCCCTTGTGAAAGAGAAGGGAGAATTGTATGAACAATATAGACACGAAAAAACTGCTTTTCGATCTCACCGGCGCCTATGGCCCTCCCGGAAAGGAAGAGGCCGTCCATCAGGTGATCCGGAACTATCTGCCGGATGCAGAGTTTCAAAAAGACGGGATGGGTAATTTGCTGGCCCTCCTCCGCCCGGCGGGGGATGGGGAGCCCATGGTGATGTTGGACGCCCATACCGACGAAATCTCCATGCTGGTCAATGACGTGGGCAGTGACGGGATTTTGACTGTCAGCGCCACGGGCGGAGTGGACCGGCGTGTGGTGTATGGCAGCAGGGTGATGGTGCTCACCTCCACAGGGCCGGTGGAGGGCGTGGTGATTACCGACGACCCCAAGGCCGAGAATATGCAGGTTGACATCGGTTTCTGTAAGGAGGAAACCCCCGCGCGGCAGGGTAATCGGGTCTGTTTTAAAAGCGATCCTTTTGAACTGGCGGACGGGAAGATCTGCAGCAAGTCGCTGGACAATCGGGCAGGAGTGGCGGTTCTGCTGCTGGCTGCCCAGCTGCTGAGGGACCTGACCGGCTGCGGTCTTTCCCTCCTTTTTGCCGCCCAGGAGGAAGTGGGCATTCGGGGCGCGGGCGCGGGAGCCTTTAATCTAAAGCCTGATATTGCGCTGGCGGTGGATGTCAGCTTCGGTCGGAATGCCGGGCAGCCCGTCTGGCAGACCGGCGAGGTGGGAAAGGGCGTGATGATCGGCTTTTCCCCGGTGCTGGACGGGGAGATCAGCGAAAAGCTGGTGGAGCTGGCCCGACAGCATCAAATCCCTTATCAGAAAGAGATCATGGCGGGAAGCACCGGGACCGACGCCGACCGGATCTCCATGGCGGCGGGGGGCATCCGTACCGGGCTGGTGTCCGTCCCCCTCTGGAATATGCACTCGCCGGTAGAGATATTGTCCGTTGAGGATGTAGAGAGAACCGCCCGCCTGATGGCGGCCTTTGTCAAAG
>JAKOTC010000135.1 GCA_029776465.1 Bacillota bacterium | reverse complement strand
GTAGTGTTTATCGTCATCATGATTCTGGCAATTTCAAAGTACAAAATTCACCCTTTCCTGTCCATTATGGGGATTTCGCTGCTATTTGCACTGGTGGCTGGAATTCCGCTGAAGGACATACCTTCTACAATCGGAGCAGGATTTAGCGGAACTTTTTCAAGCATCGGTATTGTCATTATTTTCGGTGCTTTGATAGGCACATTGCTTGAAAAAACCGGTGCAGCCCTGAAAATGTCGGATGTTGTTGTAAAGCTGGTGGGCAAGAAAAATCCCGAGCTTGCCATGCTGATCATGGGCTGGATTGTATCCATTCCCGTTTTTTGCGATAGTGGATTTGTCATTCTCAACCCCATTCGGAAAGCCCTTGTAAGACGAACTCAAAAATCCTCTGTCGCCATGACAGTATATCTTTCCATGGGCCTTTATATATCCCACTGCTTTATTCCTCCCACACCGGGCCCGATTGCGGCTGCCAACACCCTGGGTGTCGGTGACAGTTTGCTGCTTGTCATCATTCTCGGCATCATACTATCAATTCCCGCGCTTGTTGCGGCCTATTTCTTCTCCCGGTATATCGGAAAGAAGGTACGCGCAGGGGATGAGGCCGACAGTAAAATCGACGGAGAGGTTGTTAAAACTTATGAGGAGCTGGTCGCTTCATATGGTAAACTGCCCAATGCATGGCTTTCCTTTGCGCCGATTATCGTTCCGATTCTTTTAATGGGACTCTCCTCCGCCCTCTCTATGGCCGGTAAGCCGATTGATATTATAACCTTCTTCGGTACACCGATTATTGCTTTGGCAGTGGGTGTTATTATCGCAATATGCGTGCTGGCTTCGGCCAAAAAAATGTCGGAATTCTATGAGCTGACCAATGAAACTCTGAAAGTCGTGGGACCCATTCTATTCGTCACGGCGGCCGGCGGTGTTCTGGGCAAGGTCATCGCCTCCTCCTCCATGGTGGCGTATATTACAGAAAATGCAACCTTCCTTTCTTCCATCGGCATCTTCTTCCCCTTTATTCTGGCCGCCATCCTGAAGTCAGCACAAGGTTCTTCAACAGTCGCCATTACAACCACCGCGGGTATTTTGGCTCCGCTGATGACAACCATAGGCCTGGGAACTCCCGTTCTCGGCGCGCTTACAGTCATTGCCATCGGCGCAGGCGCCATGACGGTCTCCCATGCGAATGACAGCTATTTCTGGGTCGTAACGAATTTCGGCGCCATGAAGCCGCAGGAAGGATATAAAACCCAGACCCTGGGCACTTTAATTGTTGGTATCGCCTCCATGATCGGCGTTTATATCGCTTATCTGATTCTAAAGTAATTCAAATGGGCAATTAGGAAATGGGCAACATGGAGGGGTAAGATTTTACCCGTTCCAATTTGCCCATTTCCTATTCCTATGCTATAATTATAACAACAAGTCGGAAAGGGAATCATGATGAAAGTATTAATTATACCGGATTCTTTTAAAGGCACCATGAGTTCAACGATGATATGTGATATCATGGGACGCTCGGTTTTGCGTTTTTTCCCTCAGGCCGAAATTATAAAAATTCCGGTAGCCGACGGCGGTGAAGGCAGCGTCGATGCCTTCCTGCAAGCGGTGGGCGGAGAAAAAAAATACGTCAAGGTAAAAGGCCCTTATTTTGAGGAGATGGAGTCTTTCTATGGCCTGATCAACGGCGGTCGAACTGCCGTGATTGAAATGGCTGCCTGCGCAGGCCTGCCTTTGGTGGGAGATCGGCTTAATCCCTCAAAAACCACCACCTATGGAGTGGGACAGCTAATGCTGGAAGCCGCTAAAAACGGCGTAGAGACCATTATCATGGGGTTGGGCGGCAGCGCTACCAATGATGGAGGAACCGGGGCGGCAGCGGCTTGCGGCGTACGTTTTTTTGACAAAAACGGAAACACCTTTATACCCGTAGGCGGAACATTGAAGAACATCAATAAAATCGATCTCTCCCAGCTCCATCCTTCGCTGAAGAAATTAAACATTATTACCATGTGCGATATCGACAACCCCCTCTGCGGAGAATCGGGAGCAGCCCATGTTTTCGGGCCACAAAAAGGCGCCACGCCCGATATGGTAAAGGAACTGGATGAGGGCTTATCGCATCTATCTGAGATTGCGAAAAGGGATATTGGTGTTGATTGTTGCGGATTGGCCGGCAGCGGAGCGGCGGGCGGAATGGGGTATGGCATGCGAGTATTCTTCGGTTCCAACCTGCAGATGGGCATCCAGACCGTATTGGATACCGTCCATTTTGACGAGCTTGTCCGGGATGCAGACTTTGTCTTCACCGGAGAGGGCAAAATCGACACCCAAAGCATCCGCGGCAAGGTGGTAATCGGGGTTGCCCAGCGCGCCAAAAAATCAG
>JAKOTC010000134.1 GCA_029776465.1 Bacillota bacterium | reverse complement strand
TCTTCGGCCAGACGGGGCAGCATGATAATTAAAAATCCTTTGGAGGCCAAGGTGGAGATATAGAGCTTCAGAAAATAGGAATTCGCTATGGACACCAGCACCCCGGGGATCGCCACCGTCACCGCGCAGCGCAGATAAAGCTCCATGGGCATGGCCGTATGCTTTCCGACCAGCCTTGCGATCAGCAGCAGCAGCAATCCCAGTAAGGCGGCAAACAAAAAGCCGTAATAAAGCAGGGGGAGCTTGCTTCCAAAAAGCTCGACCAATTCGCCCATAGTCGAATGGGGGTATAGGGATGCGGTCCAAATCCCCGCCCCGATAAAGATAAAAAACACTATAACCGCCAGATAGGATAGGATCAGCCCTTTGAAGGAGAATTTTTTAACGCCTTTCCAAACCAAACCGGCAATAACACCGTTTAAGATCGCCGTCAGAGTAATGGGAGGGATCCAGGGGCCGGTGGACTTCACCATCATCCCCAGCAAATCCAGCAAACCGGATGAGATGCCGCCGAAAACCGGGCCAAACAAAACCGCAACCAGCCGGATAAAGGGCGCGGAAAAACTAATGCGCACCACGGGAACACCGGCAATCGGAATGGTGACATTCAAAAGATATACCGCTACCGCAATGGCGGTCAGCAATGCCGTCAAAACAACCGCCCAGATCCTGTTTCTCATGCTCTCCCTCCTCGGCGGAACCTCCTCAAAATCCTAATTACAGTTCAAGAAATTTCTTCATTGCCCCGGCCACCGCTTCGGCCTCGGCCTTGGTGGGCATTTCGCAGAAAATGCGGATCAGCGGTTCGGTGCCGGAGAACCTGGCGATGATCCAGCCGTTTTTAAAGTAGACCTTCACCCCGTCAAGATAGCTGACTCTGTCCACTTCAGCCGGAAACTCGGGTAGCTTTTTATCTACAAACAGCAGTTTTTGCAACTCGTCCTTCTTGGCCTGGGAAAAGGAAAAACTCTCTTCGGTCATAAAGGCCGTGCCGTATTTCTCATAAATTTCATCCAACATCTGGGACAAATGCTTGCCGGTTACCGCCACCAGTTCAATCAGCAGAGCGGCGGCAAAAACACCGTCCTTGCCCCGGATATGTCCCCGAATGGTCAAGCCGCCGCTGGATTCGCCGCCGATCAGAGCGCCGGTTTCCTCCATCTTAGAACTGATGTATTTAAATCCAACCGGAACCTCATAACAAACCTCGCCGAAATCAGCCGCAATTCTGTCAAGCAGCTGAGTGGTGGCCAGATTGCGAACCACCGGGCCCTTCCAGCCCTTATACTTCAGCAGATAATAGTACAGCAGCAACATAATCTCATTGGGATGGATAAAATGGCCGTTATCGTCAATGATGCCGATCCGGTCGGCATCTCCATCCGTACCGATACCCAGATCATAACCCCGCTCCATCACGGTGTAGCGAAGGGTGCGAAGGGTGTCCCGGGCCGGTGAGGGCATTCTGCCGCCGAACAATACGTCGTGCCGGTCGTTGATGATATCCACCTCGCAGCGCGAAGAGATCAAAACGGTCTGCAGCGCCTTCTTGGAAACACCGAACATAGGGTCGATCAAAACCCGCAGGTTGGCTTTTCGAATGGCCTGGGTGTCAATCATGGATAAAATAGCATCCACATACTCGTTCATGGGGTCAATCTCAACAATAATGCCTTCTTGGACGGCCTTGGCGTATTCCATGGATTGATAGCCGTTCAGCTTCTGAATATACCCCTCCAGATCGGCGGTCACCTCGGCGCTGGCGTCCCGGCCGCCCCGGGTGAAAACCTTGATGCCGTTGTAATCGGAGGGGTTATGGCTGGCAGTGATGGCCATTCCGTAATGGGTATCCATCTCCTTAACCTGAAACATAATTAAGGGTGTGGGAGCAAAACGCTTGATAAAGTATACCTTAATGCCGTTTGCGGCCATGACCTCTGCGGCCCAGATAGCGGCGCTGTCGGAGAGAAAGCGCCGGTCAAATCCAATGACAAGCCCGTTTTCAACGGCCTTTTCCGCAATCATTTTATCGGCCAGCCCCTGTGCCAGCCTACAGATATTTTCTTTAATGAAATCATCGCCGATAATGGCGCGCCATCCGCCGGTACCAAATTTAATCATCG
>JAKOTC010000133.1 GCA_029776465.1 Bacillota bacterium | reverse complement strand
GGGATTGTGATTGTCCAGCATATGCCTCCGGTTTTCACCAAGATGTATGCGGACCGTCTCAACCGCACCTGCAAGATGGAAGTGTTGGAAGCCCAAAACGGCGATCTGGTTCAACGGGGAAGAGCCTTGGTTGCACCGGGTGATCATCAGATGCGGGTGAAAAAGGGCGAGAATGGGTACTTTGTTGAAGTGCAAAAGGGTCCAAAGGTGAGCGGGCACTGCCCGTCGGTGGATGTGCTGTTCGATTCGGTGGCCAAGATCGATGTCCCTAAAATCGGTATCATCCTGACGGGAATGGGCGCCGACGGTGCCCAGGGCATGCTGGCCATGAAGAAAAGCGGCGCCTATACCATAGGGCAGGACGAGGCTTCCTGTGTTGTGTATGGGATGCCTAAAGTCGCTTATGAAATGGGAGGAGTTACCAAGGTGGTTCCTCTCGGAAAAATTGCCGAGCATTTGATCTCAGTATTGAATCAGGAACCAAAATAAAAGCTTTCTATGGATAGAAAGCTTTTGGGATATCTATATTAATTCATCTGTTTTAATGGAATACAGCATATACTCCTGATTTTCATAAGGGGCTTGAATCATGATGCGGCTGCTGTCGGCCGAAAACAAGGAAAAGGTTCCGGCGGGTGAGTAAAAATAACTGCCGCTGAACTTTACCTTGCGCTTAATTCCCGAGTAATCCTTTTTCAGTTCGATGAGGGTGCTCTGAATGGTACTGTCTTCCTGTTCGGCACCCACTGCCAGGATTTTTCTGCCGCCGGGAGCAACAATGATGCTCTGAACATAATTTAATCCGAATTCTTCGGACAGATCCTCTATTATATTCTCCTTCAGATTGTAAATCCCCAGAAAGGGCGTGCTGTCCGGAGATGAGTATACAAGAAAGAGATGTTCATTTTCAGTGCTGACCAGATAGCGCCCTTTTAAAAAATCGGGTCTGAAATCATTGGAGCCGTCCCGGTTGATGATGCCTGAGCCGACCAGCCATTCATAGCCCACCCAATAATAGACGATTTTGTCATTGCCTGCCCAGTAAGGCACTTTCGGGCCTTCACTGTCGATTCCGCTGGGGTCACTGCCTATGGCGGCAGGCAGGATCAGCTTGCTGTTTTGAAAATCGGAATCAGCAACATAGAGGCCTTGGTCGTCGGTATAGGCCAGATATTTGCCGTCGGGTGACTGGGAAAACCCGCTGAGGTTGGGATCCGGATAAAAAATGGTGACATCATTTTTGTCAACAATATAGTAATGGGAGGACAGATCGTTGGGAAAAACCTTTTCTCCCTGAACGGAAGTGGTCCGGCCTTCAACCGGAGTGATGCGGGCCGCCGTTTGCGCATTGATGTCATACAGCCATACACTGTTGATTTGATAGCTGTCATTCCTTTCGTCAAAATAATCTTTCTGGGATTCAAAAAGCAGCCTGCCGTCCGAGAGCAGCGCGCTGAAAACCACCTCCTGATCACTGTCCGGAAGATTGACGCTCCAATACCGGTGGGTTTGGGTATCATAGATAAACCACTCGTTGATCGCCTCCAGGGACTTGGGGTCCTGGCTGTTGCGAGTAACCAAGGCGCGGGTGTTATCCAGCCATGCGTGGAAGGTAAAGGAGATAAAATCTGCGGTTAACGGAATATTGATCAGTTCTGCCGCAGGAATTTCGGGGTTTTGAACGGTTTTGACCTTAATACCCTGCTGGCTGCAGCCGAATAACGGACTGATTATTAACAGAAAGGCTGTGAGGGTGATGAACCGGCGTTGAAGGTTTATCATAGTCCGCTCCTTTCGACTAAAAAATGAAAAAGTAAATCTATTCCAATATTGCTAGATGAAGTTCCTTTTGATATAATATCTGCAGAATCTAAATAATTATTTTAGAGCGGGAGAATAAATATGGAATCGAAAAAGTTTGATGTCATATGTGTGGGTGTTCTGTTGGCGGATGTAATTACCAAACAGGTGGAAAAAATCACTGCCCGTGGTATGCTTGGCTTGGTTGAAAGCATATCCCTGTATAGCGGCGGCTGTGGTTTGAACGCCTGCGTGGATATTGCCAAAATCGGTTCTAAGGTTGCTCTGGTCGGCATGGTCGGTGAGGATGGGTTTGGCAACTTCCTGGTCAGTGAATTGATGCGGTACGGGGTGGATATCTCCGGTTTGAAGCGTAGCACGGATTACCATACCTCGGCCTCCGTGGTGTTGGTGGATGGCACCGGAGAACGAACCTTTTTGCATAGCACGGGCGCCAATGGCAAATTTACCGATGCGGACATTGACTATTCGATTTTAGACTTCAGCGATTATGTTTTTGTGTCCGGCACCATGCTGATGCCCAGCTTTGACGGCGCTCCCACAGCCCGCTTTTTAAAGGAATGTAAAAAGCGTGGCAAAACAACATTTTTGGATACCGCTTGGGATGATACCGGAAGCTGGATGAAAAAGCTGGAGGAGGCCCTGCCTTATATCGATTATTTCATGCCCAGCATCGCCGAGGCCACTGAGCTGACCGGCGGTCTGACCAAGCCCGAAGAAATTGCGAAGTTCTTTTTTGACCGGGGCGTGCAGCATATGGTCATCAAGCTTGGCAGTGACGGCTGCTATCTGCAGGAGAACAAGGACCAACCCGGAGTTATTCTCCCCATCTATCGAAATGTTCAGGCCGTGGACACCACCGGGGCGGGAGATTCCTTCTGTGCCGGCTTCATCTATGGTATTACCCATGGCATGAGCTATGTGGAGTCGGGCAGATTTGCCAATGCGGTAGGCGCACACTGTGTTTCCGCAGTCGGCTCCAGCACCGGAATCAAGAGTTTTGCCGAAATCAAAGCATTTATGGATGCAAATCCATTACAATAAGGAGGAGTTTTCATGGTCAGTCCAGAAAAAAGGAAAGAAGCCATTGAGCTTGCCATCCGTTATTACGAAAAGGCCAACATTGTCATTACGCCGGAAGAACAGGCCAATATTGAAGTTGCCGACTTTGGGTTGAACGATCTGGATAATACCGGATTGGAAATTGTGACTTATATCAACACCGATATTTACTGCGCGAAGGAAATGGTGCTCTTCCCCAACCAAACCTGCCCGGAGCACCGTCATCCGCCCATCAACGGACGAAACGGCAAGATGGAGACTTTTCGCTGTCGGTATGGCCTGGTTTATCTCTATGTTGAAGGTGAGCCCACACAAAACCCCGCGGTTCTGCCGCCCGAAGGCGTTTATACTGTTTTCCATGAGATCAAGCTGACCCCGGGGCAGCAATATACCATCATGCCCAACACCAAGCACTGGTTTAAGGCCGGTCCTGAGGGCGCGGTGATCTCCGAATTTTCCAGCACCAGCGTGGATGAGGCCGATATTTTTACCGATCCCCGCATTATCCGTGTTGAAAAATAGAATTTATTTTGCGCATTTTTCGGAACAGAAAGGGTAATTTGATGAATAAAACACATCCCCGTGCGGTAATCTACGGTGCCGGGAATATCGGCCGGGGCTTTATCGGCCAGCTGTTGTTTGAAGCCGGATTTTTACTTACTTTTATTGATGTCAATCAGGCTGTGATTGAAGCGCTTAATCAGCGCGGAAGTTATCCTGTCCGGCTTTTGCGGCCCGAAGGGAATTATGATGAAATACTGGTCACGGGGGTTTGTGCCGTTGATGGAAATAATCCGGATGCGGTTGCAGAGGCAATTGCCCAAGCGGATATTATGGCTACCGCCGTGGGCGTCAATGTGCTGAAACATATCGCAAAGCCGCTGTCAGAGGGATTAAAACGCCGCAAGATCGAAAACGGCAACGTATTGGATATCATACTCTGCGAAAATCTGATTGGGGCCGATCAATATCTGGCCGGCCTTGTCAGGGAAGCACTTGGACCGGAGGCCGATGAGGTCTTGAAAAACATCGGCTTTGTCGAGGCTTCCATAGGACGGATGGTTCCCATTCAAACGCCCCAAATGCAGGAGGGGGACCCGCTGCGGATTGTCACCGAACCCTATGCCGAGCTGCCGGTGGACAAGGACTCTTTCAAAGGTCCCATTCCCCCCATCGCAACATTAGTCGCCCGATCCCCCTTCGACTTCTTTATCCATCGTAAACTTTACTTGCATAATATGGGGCATGCTGTTGCCGCCTATCTGGGCATGCTGGCCGGACATGAGTTTCTTTGGCAGTGCATGGAGGACCCCAAAATCAGGGAAGTCGTGGGAGCAGCCATGAGGGAAGCGGCGCAGGCCATCTCCCTTCACCATCATTTGGATGATGACCGGAAAGCAGAACTGGAGCATTTCATTGCCGACCTGCTTGTCCGATTCTCCAGCCGCCCCTTAAGCGATACCGTGGAGCGGGTAGGAAGAGAGGCTCGCCGTAAGCTTTTGCCCGGCGACCGTCTCTGTGGCGCACTTTCTCTTTGTCAGCAGGAGGGGATTGCCGCGCCCCATATCCAAATCGGCATTGCCGCCGCACTGCTGAGACTGGAAAAAGAAGAAGGACTGCCCCCCAGCCAGGGTCTTTCCGAGGTTTGCAAAATTGAGCCTGCCTCCGAACAGGGCAGGGAAATTCTCGATTGTATAAAGAATCTATAAGTTAAAGAGAGATCCATGAAATACGATTTTTCCAACGTGACCCCCGAAAAGCTGTCAGAGCTTTTTCCGATTATACTGACAGAGCATGATGCTGCATGGGCAGAGCGTTATTTGGCTGAAAAGGCATTGATTGAAAGGATTCTGGGAAAAGAGAATATTCTCCGTATTTTTCACTATGGAAGCACCTCGGTGCCGGGTCTTATTGCAAAGCCCACCATTGATATATTGCTTGGAGATTAAAAAGTCAGTTAATCTGGATGCTTTTATTGAGGAAATGGAAAACAACGAATGCGTATGCTTGGATCAGCCCAAGGATCCGCCTCCGCATTTGGTGATTCTTCGCGGGTACACGCCACAGGGCTTTGCCGGTCAGGCAGTGCATATTCATGTGCGGTATAGCGGGGATCATGACGAGCTTTATTTCCGCGATTATCTGCTTTCACATCCCGAGACTGCCGCTGAATACGCTGCTTTGAAGCTCAGCCTGAAAGACCGTTTTGAACATGACCGGGATGGATATACCGAAGCAAAAGGGGAGTTTATTCGGCGAATAACCCAATTGGCACGACGGGAATTTAGCGGCCGATATCTGCCGGAATACTTGAACTTGTAAAAAAAGCTTTACCCGAACATAATAAATTTATTACAAACCCACGGTAAGATATGATTTGTTGTTTTCAAAGGCACGCCCGCTTTTATCCTCAAAATATAAAAGGAGTGATTGTATGGAAAAGTCGGTTTACCTGTATGGGCAGGAACTAAGTCCTCAGCAACTTAAAAACCGGGTTGGACATCTCTCTCAGGTGATCGGGGTACATGAAACGATC
>JAKOTC010000132.1 GCA_029776465.1 Bacillota bacterium | reverse complement strand
GAAGCTTTTGACGATCGGATGGGCGCAGGTGAAGAGGAGGAAGGCGCTGACCAGCGCCACGCCCAGGCTGAGCAGGAGGGTGGTTTTGATGGCCTTCTTCATTCTGGCGAAGTTTTTGGCCGAGTAGTTATATCCGATCAGGGGCACCACGCCCTGGGACATTCCTGTGGCCACCCCGAAGGCCAGCATATCGATCTTTTTGGCGATCCCTACGCCCGCGATGGCCTCGTTGTTGTAGGAGGCCATCAGCTTGTTGAGGGTGACGTTGGAGAAGGTGCTCATCAGGCTCATAAAGGCGCTGGGCAGCCCGGTGAGCAGAATCTCGGAGGGGATGCGCCCCGAGAGGGTGTAGTATCTTGGGTGGAGGACGATGACGGTGCTTTTCTGCCTGGGGATCAGGTGAAACAGAAAGTATCCCACCGACACCAGATTGGAGAGCATGGTGGCCAGGGCCGCGCCGGCAATCTGCATATCCAGCGCCGAGATGAAGATGGGGTCCAGCACAATGTTGAGCAGCGCCCCTATGGTCATGCCGGTGCTGGCCTGCCTGGAAAAACCCTCCGCCCGGATCAGGTGGGCGAGGGCCGCGTTGAGGACGGTGGGGACCCCGCCCAGGCAGATGGTCCAGAAGATGTATTGGCTGCAGAACTCATAGGTCCCTTCGTTGGCGCCGAAGGCCGGCAGCAGCAGGGGGCGGAGCAGGTAAATCAGCAGCCCGTAGCAAAGGGAGACCAGGATGGAGGTCCAGATGCTGAACGCGGCGGCCTGCTTGGCCCTTTCCCGGTCCCCCCTGCCCAGGCATCTTGAGATCAGGCTGGAGCCGCCGATGCCGAAGAGGTTGGCAAAGCCGGTGAGGAGAATAAACATGGGCATGCAAAGGTTGGCTGCGGCCACCTGGTTGGGATCGCCGGTCTGCCCGATGAAAAAGGTGTCCGCCATGTTGTACAGAACGGTAATCAGCTGGCTGATCACCGTCGGCACCACCAAAGTGAGGACGGCAAGGGTCACCGGTTTTTCGGCAAACAGGTCATTTCCCGTGGGAGTTGTTTTCGTCATTGTTTTCGCCTTCTAATCTGTGGAGACTTTCTGCGATCAGGCCGATGGATATCGCATAGCTTTGGTCCCGGTCGACGGGGGAATGGGTAAAGGCGCCGTATTCCTCCTGGGCCACGAAGCCGTGCATCATGCTGCGGAGGGCCCGCTGGTAGTGCATTTGCGAATCGGTGGAGATTCGATAGCCTTCCAGCACCTTCAGGATGGGTCGGACCATCTCCTCCGCGATAAGTTGGAGGGACGGATTGTTCCCTTTGGGGATGTTCATGACCAGCAAATAAAGCTCGTAGTGCTCTTTGGCAAATCGGCGGTAGGCCGAGGCCAGGGCAAACAGGGCCTCGGCCCGGCTTTTTCCCTCAATGGCCTCCATCTGCCTGGCGACCATCTGACGCACCGCAAGGGCTTTGATCTCGTTTAAAAGCCCGTCGATGCTTTGGATATGGGTGTACAAAGAGGCGGGTTTGATATCCAGGGACTTTGCCAGCTCGTTCAAGGAGAAGCTTGAAAGCCCCTTTTCTTCAATCAGCCGGATGGCGGCTGCGGTGACCGATTCTTTATTCAATCCCTGACGCGGCATTTTGACCTCCATAAAACCTAATGGCATTAGGACCATTATATCCTAATGCCATTAGGTTTGTCAAATGGGGGCAGAGGTTCTGCCGGCTTCCGGAGACCGGAACGGAAACGCCAATCTGTTTCATAAAAAATACAGGTCTTTACAGCGGATATGAAAAGGGTAAATAAAAATCTGTTTGGGCCGGTTGCATTATGGAAGAAGCGGTAATATAATAAGAAAATGTGTGAATTGTGTATTGAATTTTGTGACCACACGAAGAAATTTTGGGAGGAATTGACCGATGCTGGCAAACAAAGAGAGACTTAAATCCATAGCCCTTGCAGGACTTGGGGCAGCCTTTCTCCTCAGCCTGGTTTTCAACTTTCTGCTTTTGGGTAAGCTGAATGCTTCGAAAGAAAGCGTGGGACAGCTGCAGTCGGAGCTGGAGGAGGTTAAAAAGGCTTACGAGAAAATGTCTCAGGATATTGCGGACGAAGAGGCGGAGGCGTATTTTTACGAGCAGCTGAGAAAGCAGGCTGAAGAGGCAGCCGAGATGGAACGTGCCGGGGATGCGGATTATCAAAGCGGGCAGGACGAAGGCAAAGGGGACGGAAACGGCGTGATTACCACAGAGCCTGACCCGGATTTTAGACTGTATTAAAGATCCTTCAAAAAACCTTGATGATAACGGCCGGGCCGGGGGCTTTTCTCCTCAGCCCGGCGCGGAATTTTTAATCGGGATTATAGAAATGCCGATATATAGGGAGACTGCAATGGAAAACAAAAAGAAAATAGCGGTGCTGGGGCTGCTGGGGGCGGGGCTTTTGACTGCCCTGGCAGTGGGCATCAACGGGTTGCAGGAGAAGAACCCGGAGGCCGTTTCTTCCGCGCCGATGGGGGAATCGGTGAGCAGGGAAAGCGCCGGCACCGCCCGGGAGAGCGGGTCGGTTTCGGGTCTTTCCAATGATTTGACATTGGAAGAGGCGAAAGCGATCATCGATTCCCTGCGGGAGACAGGAATAGAAAAAGGCTTTTCGGGGGCGGAGTTAAGAGAGAGGCTGGAGTATGCCGCCCGGCAGATGGGAACCACTCTGGAAGAGCTGGAGGCTTTGCAAACTCCCTCGGCCGGTTCGGCGGGTTCCGGCAGTGAAAAGAGCGGGGCAGGCGAAAACGGTTTCAGCGGCAAGCCCGGAAATGACTCTGCCGGGGGGTTAAGCGATAAGGAGCAATACGACCGTTTGCCCAACTGGCTAAAAGAAAATACGGTTCACCCGGATGACGAGTTGACCACGGAACACACCTATTACGACAGCTTGGAAGAAATCCCGAAGCAATACCGGGACCGCGCGTTTTATGTGGAAGGCAAGGGCTGGGACTTTAACCCCTTCAGCTGATAGAGCAGGGGATTCATAGGGCTTTATTTGGGGGAAGAAAAAATCACTCGGAGGCCTTTTCCAGAACAAAGCCGCACCAGTTGTCGGCGTACTGCAAAAGCAGGGTCAGTTTTTCCTCCCGGGCCGCCGCGCTGCGGTTGTCCTCCACATACTGGCCGTCATGGTAGACGATGGCCTGGGCCTCCTCCTGGGTGAGGGGCAGGTAGGGCAGAATCAGGTAGAGGCTGCGGACCGGCACGCTCAGATAGGTGAGGTCATTGTTGAACCGATAGGGGACCCAGGCGGGATAGCCGTGCTGTTTCTGCCGCTCGGTGGGTTCGTTTTTGATGTACTGGGGGCTGCCGGGCACGCCCGCCTTGCCCAGGTCGTGGAGAAGCGCCACAATGACGCAGCTTTCGTCGCTGATCTCCGGGGCGAGAATCTCTTTGATTTTCAGCAGGGTTTCGGCCACATTGACGCTGTGCTCCAGCAGACCGCGCTCCCGGCAGAGGTGGAAGCGGGTGGAGGCGGGGGCGGTTAAAAATGCGGTCTTCTTTTCCACGAAGTCCATCAGGGCGGCAAATTCCTCCCTGCGTCCGGTGACCTTGGCTTTCAGCGCCTGGTATCGTTTCATCAGTTCCATGATGTTGACCTCCTGAGTCTGTTCGATTGGATATGCCCGATAACATTTTTTCTCTTTCCAGGGAATATTATACTCTCCGGACTGTCCGAAAGTGGGGACAATTCGCGCTTTTTATCTTTGGAGGGGTTAATTCAAAAACGGATACGCCGGGCGGCGTATCCGTTTTTTGTTATTTCAGCACAAATCTCAGTTGTGTTTTGAGATATCCGGGGATTTGTGCCTTGTTTTTCTCGAGAAGCTGCTCGATATGACTTTTTTGCGCTGCCGTTAGGTTCGAGTAAGACCGATTGAAACGGAGTATCCAATTTTTCATTAAAGAAACGGACATCTCTTTGATCTTCTCCGACGGCGATTCGAGGGCTTCCAGCAGGTATGTGATGCGATCCCATTTCGGAGCGTAATTGAGGATACTTAGACATTTGATTTTGTTATATTCCAAGGCGGTCT
>JAKOTC010000131.1 GCA_029776465.1 Bacillota bacterium | reverse complement strand
CATGCTCAACATCAATATGGTCGACCCCGTCCATTAACAGAAAAACGTCACAGGTGGCGGCATTCCGGCTGCGCTGGAGCATCTGGGAGGCCCGCTCGGCAAATTCATCCCAATCGATGGAACGGCCTTCGAAGGGCCAGCGGAGGGAGAAATAGAAATTGGAATAGCTGCGGTCCCGGTCCAGACGGAAAGCGGTAACCCGGCTGCCGTCGGCTCCCTCCCATTCAAAGGCATCCTTGGGATCGTCGCCCACGCCCCGGAAGAGCACTGCAGTGTCGATGCCAAAGCCCTTTAAAATCTGGGGAAGCTGAGCGTTGTGGCCGAAAATGTCGGTGACATATCCGTTTTTCATGGGCTGAGTGTTATACTCCGCACAGATCTGATGCCCCTTCTGCAGGTTGCGCACCAGGGATTCGCCGCTGACCAGAAACTCATCGGGCATGACATACCAGGGGCCGATGATCAGTCGGCCCTGGGCGATCAAATTGCGCAGGCGGGTTTCATTTTCGGGTCGGATGGCCAGATAGTCCTCCAGCACAATGGTTTGCCCGTCCAGATGGAAATAGGGGTAATCCGGAGTTTGCTCCATAAAATCCAAAAGGTCATCCATCAGGCGAACCAGTCGGACACGATATTCCTGAAAAGGTTGATACCATTCACGGTCCCAGTGGGTATGGGAAATGATATAAAATCGTTGTTTTTTCATCAATGAGCCCCCGTAATCAAATTTAATCACAAAGAAAGGTGCCACTGGCCGGAAAACCAGTGCAGCCATTTTATTGCAATATATTCAGAATTAGTATAACAGTTTTTGCAGAGAAGTCAATCGGGAGAGCAACAAATAAATTTGTAAGATTTCCTGCAAATTGGTATTGTATTCGACAAAAATAGTGGTATAATAGAAGCATAAAAACCAATTAATTGCAAGGAGACGAGTCAAATGCAGGATAAAACCTATAATCCTTATCAAAATATGCTGGACGTTCTCGACCAGGCGGCAGAGAAGCTCGGCTATCAAGAGAGTGATTATATTGCCCTGAAGTATCCCGAGAGGGAACTAATCGTATCGGTTCCGGTGGAGATGGATGACGGCAGTATCAAGGTGTTTCAAGGTTACCGGGTTCAGCATTCCAGCTCCCGCGGTCCCTGCAAGGGCGGTATCCGTTTCCACCCCAATGTGGATTTGGACGAAGTGAAGGCGCTGGCCGCCTGGATGACCTGGAAATGTGCAGTGGTGAATATTCCCTACGGCGGAGCAAAGGGCGGTATTCAGGTGGATCCCTCCCAGCTCAGCGAGAGCGAGCTGAAGCGAATGACCCGGCGGTACACAGCGGCGATTTTGCCCATTCTCGGACCGGAAAAGGACATTCCCGCTCCCGATGTGAACACCAATGCCAGAATCATGGGCTGGATGATGGATACATACAGCATGTTCAAAGGTTATGCGGTGCCCGGTGTGGTTACCGGCAAGCCCATTGAGATCGGCGGTTCGCTGGGAAGAAGCGAGGCCACCGGCAGAGGCATCGCTATTATTACCGAGCAAATAGCCCAGAAGCTTGGTCTGGATATCAGCAAGCTGACGGTAACGGTTCAGGGCTTTGGCAACGTGGGTGGAACGGCGGCCAAATTGATTGCTCAGCTGGGCAGCCGGGTGGTGGCAGTCAGCGATGTGACCGGTGGTTATTATAACCCCGCAGGGCTCGATATTAACGAGATGTTGGCTTATACTGCCGCTAATAAAACCCTGGAGGGCTATTCCGCGCCCGGCGTCACAAGGATTTCAAACACCGAGCTGTTGACGCTGGAGGTGGATGTACTGGTTCCGGCGGCGCTGGAGAATCAGATTGACGCAAAAATTGCGCCCGATGTAAAGGCTAAGATCATTGTGGAGGGCGCCAACGGCCCGACTACCAACGAAGCGGACAAGATTCTGGAAGAGAAGGGCATTATTCTGGTGCCCGATATCCTGGCTAATGCAGGCGGT
>JAKOTC010000130.1 GCA_029776465.1 Bacillota bacterium | reverse complement strand
TCGCCGGTATCGGGAAGCAATACCACAATGGTTTTTCCGGCATTTTCGGGGCGTTTAGCCACTTGGATAGCCGCCCAGGCCGCCGCGCCCGAAGAGATACCAACCAGGATTCCTTCCGTTCTGGCGATTTCCCGTCCTGTGGCAAAGGCATCTTCATTTTCCACGGGAATGATTTCATCGTAGATCTTGGTATTCAGAACATCCGGAACGAATCCGGCGCCGATTCCCTGAATCTTATGGGAACCGCTTCTGCCCTCAGAAAGCACCGGAGAAGCGGCGGGCTCCACCGCGATAATCTTTACATCGGGCTTTTTGGATTTCAGATACTCGCCCACGCCGGTGATGGTTCCGCCGGTGCCTACCCCTGCGATAAAGATATCCACCTGACCGTCGGTCTGGCGCCAGATTTCCGGACCGGTGGTAGCCTTGTGAACAGCCGGGTTAGCCGGGTTGGTAAACTGGCCGGGAATAAAACTGTTTGGCGTGCTCTCGGCGATTTCCTTCGCCTTGGCAATCGCGCCCTTCATGCCGAGTGCCCCATCGGTCAGCACCAATTCGGCGCCATAGGCTTTTAAAAGGTTGCGGCGTTCCACACTCATAGTCTCGGGCATGGTGAGGATGATACGATATCCTTTGGCGGCAGCCACTGCGGCCAGGCCGATTCCGGTGTTGCCGCTGGTGGGTTCGATAATCACCGAGTCGGGTTTCAACAGCCCCTTCTCTTCGGCGTCTTCAATCATGGCTTTGGCAATGCGGTCCTTGACGCTACCGGCGGGATTGAAGTATTCCAGCTTGGCGATAATTTTTGCAGCCGCTTGATTTTTGCTTTGAATATTTTTCAGTTCCAGCAGCGGGGTTTCACCCACCAGCTCAAGAAAATTATTTTTAATTTCTGACATAATGCACACAGCCTTTCTTAATCAATTAAATATACCAATATCATTACATCGTTGAGGGTTTCTATTCAATTAAGCCGCGCAACATCGATTTTTAAAATTCGGGCTTTGCAACACCATGAAAATTAATATCATACTCACCCACTCCTATTTTCCTTAATTCATATCAATATAGTATGATTTTGGGGTAAAAAAGAGACCCTTAGATACAGTAATCGCTGGTCTCTTCCACTTGATTGACTAAATCCCGAAGAGTCACCGAATCCACATAATCATTGATGACCTTATACAAACCTTTCCAAAAACCAAGTGTGGAGCAAAAATCTTTTCTCTCGCAAGTATTCACCTCGGTTTCCAGACAGGCCACGGGAGAAAGGCTTCCCTCAATCGCCCGAAGGATATGGCCAACGGTATATTTCTCGGGCGCTTTGGCCAGCATATAGCCGCCCTGAGGCCCCCTGCTGCTCACCAGAAGTCCGGATTTATTAAGCGCGTTTGCGATCTGCTCTAAATATTTTACCGAGACACCCTGTCTCCTTGAAATATCTTTTAAAGAGATCCATTCTCCCGTGTTGTGCTGAGCAATATCAATTATCATGCGAAGGGCATACCGGCCCTTAGTGGATATTTTCATAACTTCACTTCTTCTATCTTCTAATTAAAAATCAAATGGTTGGATTTTCTTTCTTTGGGATTATTATATCACCTAATTCCTATATTGTCAATAGGAATTATATAATTAATTTGACTTTTTTTCAGACTTTTACTATAATATTTTAAGCTTCTATCCAAACCCATACTGATCACCTTATTCTAAGGATGCAAAACGCGGAAAGGGCATGACCAAATGAAGATTTCCACCAAGGGCCGATACGCGTTAGAAGCCCTCACCTACATGGCCAGTCTGGAAAAAGACACTCCTGTCAATATCCGAGAAATCGCCGACCAGACAGGCATTCCCCTTAAATATCTCGAGCAGATTTTCTTCCGTCTTCGCAAAAGCGGCATCCTGGTGGCAAAGCGGGGGCCCTCCGGCGGTTTCCTGCTCAATCCTGCTCTGCCGCAAATCACGGTGGGAGATGTGGTGCGTGCGGTAGAAACCGATATCAAACCGGTGGTTTGCCTGAAGAGCCGGGAGCATTGCGAAAGCGGCATCTATGACACCTGCGTCACTCGGCTTTTGTGGAAAAGGATATCCGACGCAGTGGAAAGTGTTTTAGACGGGGTAACCCTCCAATCGCTGGGAGATGCCTATAAGGAGAAGAAATCATGAAAATTTCCACCAAAGGCCGGTATGGACTAAGGGCTATGATAGATCTCGCCATTCACTCTAACGGTGAGTTTGTTTCCCTGGGCAGCATCGCCCGGCGGCAGAATATCTCCCTGAATTATCTGGAGCACGCCTTCTCTGCCCTGAAAAAAGCAGGTTTTGTCACGGGAATGTCCGGCTCCGGCGGGGGATATATGCTGGCGGAGGACCCGGCTTCCATCACCGTTCAGATGATCTTATATGTGCTGGAAGGAGACCTTTCGGTGGTCGACCGGATCCCCCTAAAAGCCGAAACGCCTCTCCAAGCGCTCCTTCGGCAGCAGCTGTGGGAGCCTATCAACGCCAACGTCAAAGAGGTGATCGCCATGACCACCCTGAAGGATATGGCGGAAGAATATAAAAAGATGAACAAACTGTAACGACGATACTAGACCTCCAAATCCGGGAAGGATTCCTTCCCGGATTTTTTCCGTTCTTACGGCCGGCTTATAACCTGATTTCCCGGCCGCTGGCGGCGGATTGATAGATGGCGTCGAGAATTTTAATCATATCCACACCTTGCTGCGGAACAAAAATCGGCGTCTCCTTATTTTTCAGAACATTAATAAAATGGCGGATGTTGTCCGCATGACCGCCGGAAACGGGCATTGCCGACGTATGGTTCATCAGCATATTGTCCTCTTCCGTGAAGAGTTTCATCTCACCGTTCTTCCAGCTGATGCCCGCCTTGGTGCCACGCAGTTCGACAAAATTCTGCTCGCTTTCAATGTTGGAGGCCCAGCTGAACTCGATTTGCAGACAGGCCCCGTTATCAAACTTGATAAAGCCCATGGCCAGATCCTCCACGTCGAAGACTCCGTTCTTCACGGCTTCGCCGAAGGCGGAATGAACCGAATCGCTCACATCAGAGCCGGCAAACTTGCAGAAGGTGCTGCCGCTGACCGAAACGGGCCGCGGATTTCCCATCAGCCAGATTGCCAAGTCAATCATATGGACGCCCAGGTCAATCAGCGGGCCACCGCCGGATTGAGCCTT
This sequence comes from Bacillota bacterium, assembly GCA_029776465.1. GTDB lineage: Bacteria > Bacillota > Clostridia > Oscillospirales > JAKOTC01 > JAKOTC01. The sequence goes on along the minus strand of JAKOTC010000130.1, from coordinate 537 downwards.
GGTGGTAAACCAGCCGCCTCTGCCGGGGATGCCCCGTCGGCGAATCCAGCCGCACCGGCCGGCATAAATTTCTCCGGCTTTCCCCTCTCCGATATATTGCTTTAAATAGCGGGAGGTATTGACAAACCGGTTGTTGCGCATCACCATCAGCGTCTTGCCGGTTTGCTCGGCGGTCTGCTGCATTTTCAGGGCTTCCTCGGGGCTGACAGCATCGGGTTTCTCGCTGAATACATGCTTGCCGGCCTTCATAGCCGCCACCGCAATGACGGAATGCAGATAGTTGGGCGTGCAGATATCCACCGCATCAATGCTCTCGTCCTTCAGCAGTTCCTGATAATCCGTATACACTGCCGCCTGGGGGAAGTATTCCTCTTTTGCCTGCAAGGCGCGGCTCTCGACGATGTCGCACAGAGCGACCACTTCCACGTCCTCCCACTTCTGATAAGCGGGAATATGGGCGCCTTTGCATATACCGCCGATTCCGATCAGCCCGATTCGTATTTTCTTCATTTTTGTTCCCTCCTGTTTTACGGTTAC
>JAKOTC010000129.1 GCA_029776465.1 Bacillota bacterium | reverse complement strand
TGAGCTGGTTGGGGCCGTACTGTTCAAGCCGTCGTTCGGCTTCCTCTGTGGTCAGCCCGTATTCTGCGGTTGTCTTTAACCGGTTGAGAACTGCTTCATAATCCAGAGCGTGCCAGTGGTAGCCGTTCTCAGTTTTTACTTCCTCCATAGGAGATGTTTTTTCAAGTGTCATTTGTTGCTCCAATTTGCTCCTGCGTGATATTGCAAATAAAACAAAGAGGCGTGACGGAGATCATAATGAGAGCCTCTTTGTCAGTTTAAAACAAGCCTTTGAGCAGTATAGATGGAAAGAGCAAAAAAATTATAACATAGGGGTTATTGCCACAGGTTTTCAGAAGCGTACGGAACAACTAAGACTTTCCTTATAATCGAGCTTGAGTTTAAGGCGCGGTTTGCTATAATTTGAACCTGTCAGACATTTATTATTTCGGCCAGACATCAAGGGAGAGAACAAAAAATGACCGAAGCCAGCTTCATAGTCCCGGATGGAGGGGAGCCTATCACAATCCGGGATGGAAAACTCAACGTTCCCGATCATCCGATCATTCCGTTTGTAGAGGGTGATGGCACTGGTCCGGACATCTGGCGGGCTTCCTGCCGGGTTCTGGACGCGGCTGTCGAGAAGGCCTATCAGGGGAAGCGAAAAATTTTCTGGATGGAAGTATATGCCGGCGAAAAATCCTTCAATAAATTCGGCACCTGGCTTCCCGAAGAAACTGTGCAGGCCTTCGAACAGTATCTGGTGGGGATCAAAGGTCCGCTAACTACCCCCATCGGGGGCGGAATTCGTTCTTTAAACGTTGCCCTGCGCAAAGCGCTGGACCTTTATGTGTGCCAGCGGCCGGTGCGTTATTTCTCCGGCGTTCCTTCCCCGGTTAAGCATCCTGAACAGGTGGATATGGTTGTTTTCCGCGAAAACACCGAGGATATTTACACGGGGATCGAATTCGAGAACGGTACGGAAGAAAACCAGCGCTTTAAGAAACTGCTGCGGGAGCACTTTCCGAAAGAATATGAAAAAATCCGCTTCCCGGAAACGTCTGGTTTCGGCGTCAAACCGGTCTCTGTGGAGGGGACGCAGCGCCTGGTGCGCGCGGCAATCCGCTGGGCACTGGACAACAAACGCCGCAGTGTGACGCTGGTCCACAAGGGCAACATCATGAAGTATACAGAAGGGGCGTTCCGCAACTGGGGGTACGAACTGGCGGAAAAGGAATTTGGCGATCAGGTTTATACATGGGCGCAGTGGGAGCGCACCCGTAAAGAAAAAGGCGAAGATGTCGCCAACGCCGAACAGGATGCGGCCCTGAAATCTGGACGGCTGCTGATCAAAGATGTGATTGCCGACATTGTCTTCCAGCAGACCATTACCCGGCCGAATGAGTTCGACGTGCTGGCGACGATGAACCTGAACGGCGATTATCTGTCTGATGCGCTGGCGGCTCAGGTGGGCGGCATCGGGATTGCTCCGGGCGGCAATATCAACTACACCACCGGGCATGCGATCTTTGAGGCCACCCACGGGACAGCTCCGAAATATGCCAACAAGGATATGGTCAATCCGGGCTCTGTCATCCTGTCGGGCGAGATGATGCTGCGCTACATGGGCTGGCATGAGGCTGCTGACCTGATTATTAAAGGAATGGAAGGCGCCATTGCAGCCCGCACCGTCACCTATGATTTCCACCGCCTGA
>JAKOTC010000128.1 GCA_029776465.1 Bacillota bacterium | reverse complement strand
TATGAGTATTTGCATCCCATTCAAAACATCGCAGAGGATTTTCATAAGCTGAAGCCTTCGGTTTACCGGGTTGATAAGGAACTTACTTTGGAGAAAAAGGCTCTTCTGGAAGAGACTTTTGGGGACATTCTGCCCATTCGCATTGCCAACGACAGCCTTAACTGGAGCCTAATGCCCACCGCCCGGTCGGTCAAACTGATGGGCATGGAAGAGCTGTACATCGAAATGATGGATGAACCCGAGCAGATTCACCGCTTAATGCGCTATCATATTGACGATCTGCTTGCCCTATTGCGCTGGCAGGAGGAGAACGGCCTGCTGGTTATGAATAACGGAAACGATTATGCGGGTTCCGGCAGTTACGGCTTCTCAGACGAATTGAAGGCTCCTGCCGACGGCCATGTATCAACCAAACACCTCTGGGGCAATATGAATTCTCAGGAGTCCATCGGCATATCCCCTCAGATCTTCCGGGAGATGATCTATCCCTATTATGCCGAATTGGCCAGTCAGTTTGGCCTGGTTTATTACGGTTGCTGCGAACCCGTTCACAGCTTCTGGAAGGATGCCCTTGAAAACCTGCCCAACCTGCGCAAAATCTCCATCTCCCCCTGGTGCAACGAGGAATTTATGGGCCAGGCTCTGAAAGGAAAAAAGATCATTTATTCCCGTAAGCCCGACCCCAAATTTCTGGGCGTTGATAAAAACTTTGATGAAGAGGGTTTTATCCGGCATATTAAACATACCCTCAAAGCCGCAGAGGGCTGTGAGCTGGAGATTATCTTCCGTGACGTTTACACCCTGAACGGAGACATTGCCAGACCCGCCCGAGCCGTTAAAATCATCCGCAATCTGTTGGACGAATAATTTTGGCGAACTGTATGGACAGCTCTGCTGTCCATACTGAAAATAAAATTGGTCAGTCGCAGACCTTACCTGACCGTGAAAAGGATTCCTTTTCACAAAACAAAACAAGGAGTTGTCAAACATGAAAAAAAGCACCCACTGGGTCAAAAACCTGACCCGCACCGCCGTTATCGCCGCCCTGTACACCGTTTTAACCATTGTGCTCTCCCCTATCGGGTACGGACCCATTCAATGTCGGGTGGCCGAAGCCATGACTGTCCTACCGGTTTTCTCTCTGGTTCCCGTTTGGGGATTGACCATCGGTTGCCTTCTGTCCAATATGTTCGCTATTTTCACCGGCAACACCATCGCCGGCGTATGGGACATTCTTTTCGGAACCTTGGCCACCCTGGTCGCCGCCCTTTTATCCTATAAATTCCGAAATGTGCGATATAAAGGCCTTCCCCTGTTGTCACTGGTCTTCCCGGTGGTGTTAAACGGAGTGGTGATTGGTGCTGAACTGACTATTGTGGAGGTTGGAAAGCTGGCGCCCAAACTGTATGCCTTCAACGCTCTCACCGTCAGCGCGGGACAGCTGGTCGCCTGTTTCATCGGCGGGCTGATCTTATTTAAAGCCTTTGAAAAAACTAAGCTCTTTCAAAACTAAAACTAATAAACGCCCTGCCGATGGCAGGGCGTTTTTGTCTTATTAATTAAATTGTCACCGATTACCGAATTAACGTGAATTCTCCGATCACGGGCAGCTTCTGCATCTTGCCCCCTACGGCGTTGGCAATACCCAGCACCATTAGCACAAGGATGCAAATTCCGGTTGCGGCATAGAGCAAACCGCCGAACAGAGAAAACATCCACCCGATCACCGGGAAAGATCCCATCAACTTCAGGATACCCGCTACACTGCCACAAGCAATCTCGGCGATCAAAAGCACCAACCCCTGATTGGCATGAAAACGCCCGAAGCTGGACTGGGGATAAACCACCAGCGGCAGAAAGAAAAGGATTCCCAAATAAGCCAGGGCCGAAACCACTTTCACCCCGTCGTCAGAGGATGTGCCGGGCACCGGGTTGGGGGCGGGGTTATACCCATAGTGATTTTGATTCTGCGCATCATTGCTTGAGTCAGATTGGACTCTGGCTCCGCAGGCATTGCAGAAAACGGAATCATCGGGAATCTGCCTGCCGCACATTTTACAAAACATCTCGATCCTCCTGCCGATTTTAGCTTATCTGATAAAGGTAAACAGTCTCCCGATCAAAGGGAGAGGAGCCGTTTTTCCGGTTGCCCCGTTGATAATACCGATCACCATCAGCACAAAAGTTATGATGCTGAAAGCAGGCCATGCAATCACAATAGCCAGCCAGCCGATAATGGGGATAAAGGCCAAAATCCCTGTCAGGATGCTAAGCGCAACGCTTGCCACTATGCTGAAAAGCAGTAAAATCAGCCCCTGATTGGCATGAAATTTTCCATAGGGCGTGACGGGCTGCACCACCAAAGGCAGGAAGAAGAGAATCCCCAGATAAGCCAGGGCTGCCGTAGCTTTACCGGTGCTGTCGGGCACGCCGCCGTATTCCGGGTGTGGCATCCCGGTTTCGGGAGAAACTTGTGCGCCGCAAGTGTCGCAATATGTCGCGT
>JAKOTC010000127.1 GCA_029776465.1 Bacillota bacterium | reverse complement strand
GGCATGAAGCATTTGTACGATTTTGGCTGCTATTCTTTCATGTTAACTTTACAGAGCCTATTTTTTAGAATAAGCCATGTAAACCCCCATCACGGCAACCATTCCGCCGTAGGCCAGCTCAACCCCGGGAGGAGAGAGGCCGCTTTGCAGCGCGACCGGCAGAACCGTGTTCACCAGTCCGTGCACCAGAATGGCGGCGGCCAGGTATAAAAACTTTTTGCCGGTTTGAAACCCGTTCCAAACCAGAATGGTCAGGCCCACATGCAGGATGACGGACAATATTCGCTCGACTATCCCCAGCCAGAGGGCGTTCCAGGGCGTCCCTTGAGCCAGCGCGGGGAGAATCAGGATGCAGGCCTCTGTTATCCCGTGGCCCAGGCCAAAGAGTATCGGCTGCAGCATCCCGCTTTTGGCAGGGCGGAGAAGAAGGGATTTAAACAGAAAACGAAACCCCTCTTCAAAAAGGCCGGCCGAGAACCCGACGCAGGCGATGGTGGCAAGGGGGTGCAGAATATAAAAAAGCTCATAGTCTGCCGTGGATTGGATCAGGTTTAGCAGGGGCATCCGCAGAAGGGGCTGGGACACAAAAAAGCAGGCGGCGCCCAGCAAAAACCAGCCGAGGGGGTGGAAAAACTTGCGGATAACGCTCACCTCCTGTTTTATCCTGTGGGGGGATTGGGAGCAGGAAAAATGCTTTTATTGAACGGCCGCTTCCTGAACCTTATCCGCTTTTGCGGCTGTTTTTCTCTTCTTTTTGTCCGGCGGATTCAGGGGGATGACCTGGTCGAAGACCGCCGTGTAATGAGGCGTGAGAACCCGGTCTTTATGCATGCGGCCGAATATCCAGCGTTCGAATTTGACCCGCTTGGCCACTTCATTGAGATAAATCTGGAGATTGTCATATTCGGGGTTGCCTTTTTCCATCATGGCCAAAACCGAACCGGGCGGGATGTGAGTGAGGATATAGTCGACCGCCAGCCCGGCTTTCTCCAGATTGTCCGCTCCGCGCTGCATTTCTTCCATAGAGGGCATCTCTTCGGGATACCATCGGTTTTGAGCGCGCTTGCTGTCGACGTCGGCGCTTTCGCCCCCGCCGAAGATAAAGATTTTTTTCTCCTCGATGGTGTAGACCTCGCCCCGCATCAGATGCCAGAGCCGTCCGCTGACATTGCGGGCCCTGCCCCCCATGAATTCGGCCTCGGGATAACCCGCCAGCAGATAAAAGTTTTCATTGCTGCCATCTAAGAAGCAGAGGTTGTATTTGCCCTTTCCAAGCCGCTTCAGCAGCCGCTTCTCGGCGGCTCCCCCATCCCAGATGAACCCAAAGTCGCCGCAGATAATCAGGGTATCGTTTTTCTTGAGCTTTGCACAGGCTGCCTTCAGTTTTTCCAAATTACCGTGCATATCACCTGTAACGTAAATCATACTGTCTCCCCTTCGGAATCCGTATTTACTGAAAAAATGTCAAAACAAATAAAAAGCTTCTAAGCCGCAGGGCGGTTTCCCCCGGCTTGGGCCATTTTTGCTCTGCGATTGAAATCAGTATTTAAAGTTAAAAAGCCTTTAAAACCGACGGAAAATATGCTAAGATAAGAAAGGCCAACAAAACAGTTGGCGTGACCGGTCAAAAGATTCTATTGGCTGTTATGATATTTTTATTATATATGATTTTTGAAGGCAACACAAGATGAAACCACGGGTTTATATCAAATAATTGGATGATAATGGATTTTGCTCTTGAGGAAATAAGGGAATAAGGAAATAAGGGACAGAAAATAGATTGTGATGGGGGAAATAAGAAATGAAAGAAAAGAAAAATTCAAGACCGGTACAGCGCCTGCTCTGTTTTATGCTTGCCGTTGTCCTATGCACCATGGCCGGCATCTCCTTGTCCGCCGAGGGGCTGTACACTCCGCCTGAGGAGCCGAGGGCCCAGGCCGTTTATATGGTCAATGAGGACACCGGGCTGGTGGTTTACGCAAAAAATGCAGAGGCCAAAATGTATCCGGCATCCATGACGAAGGTGATGTCTGCCATCATTATTCTGGAGAATGTGCAGGATTTGGACAACACCAAAGCAACCATGACCATAGATCTGATGAACATTCTGGCCGGAACCGGCAGCTCGAACATCGGGCTTGTGGCAGGCGAAGAAATGACCATGCGCCAGCTTCTATACGGCATGCTGCTGGCGTCGGGCAACGACGCGGCCCTGCTGGCGGCCCGAACGGTGAGCGGTTCGGTTGAGGCTTTTGTTGAAAAAATGAATGCCAAGGCCGCCGAACTGGGCTGTGTTAACACCCACTTTGTCAATCCCCACGGGCTGCATGATGAGAACCACTACACCACGGCCCATGATATGTACCGGATCACCGCCTATGCCATGAAAAACCCGATTTTTTCGGAAATCGTGGGAACTCAGCAATATAAAGTTCCGGCCACCAACAAAAAGCCCGAGCGTTTGCTGGTGAGCACCAATGTCATGCTGTCCAGAAACCTGGGCGGAAGCCTTTATTATGAGCCCATCCGGGGCATTAAAACCGGCCGCACCACTCCCGCGGGCCCCTGTTTTGTATCACGGGCCGTGAAGGACGGATATACATACACCATGGTGGTTATGAAAGCCGACCTGCCCGACGCGGAGGGGAATCCTGCCACCGGCACCACCAGCTTTGCCGTGACCAAGCAGCTTTATCAATGGGCCTTTTCCAATCTGACGCTACAGGAACTGATTAAACAGGAAGCGGTGTTAAAAACCGTTCCGGTGAAATACGCGACCGCGGTGGACGCGGTGGGAGTTACGCCGGATAAAACCTTTATCTCGCTGATTCCCAAGACCGCCGACGCCAGCAGTATTGTGGTTGAATACACCCTGCCCTCCGAGCTTGAGGCCCCGGTGCAAAAGGGACAGGTGGTGGGTTCCGCCGTTGTGAAGATTGCCGGACAGGAACTGGGGAAATTAACCCTGGTGGCAAACGAGGATATCGACCGGAACATTATCCTGTTTTTCTTCAGTAAGGCAGCAGACTTTATCGGGGAGCATATCATTGTGATCCTTGTGATTGTGATTTTGGTGCCCCTGATGTTCTGGATGATTTCCCAAGCCATTCGCCGCCGGAAGCGGATAAAGAGGGGGCTGGGCGGCGGCAAAACCCGCTCCCGCCGGAAAAAGGTTTATCGAGGCAGAAGAAGACGGTATTAATGGATGAAGCGCCGAATAAAAATCCTTGATAAAATATGTTAAATAATTACGATTCCCTATTATGAGGAAAAGGTCTACAATAAAATCGGCAAGCAATATTTGCCGGTGTTTTTGCCCGAAAGAACACCCATTGGGTGTTCTTTCGTTGCATGGGAATATTTTAAGGCGGATAGCATACAAAACCATGATTTTTAGGGGTGATATTGTGCGCGCCAGGAGAATAGCAGCATTATTGACGGTGGTATTGCTTTTATCGGCCTGCCAGACCGGGCTTTCAAAGCCGGAGCAAGAGGATAATGCCTTGGAGGGTTATTCTCTTTCTGAAATCGGAGTCTCTCTGAATAACCTGGCCGATATACTGGGGGAGGATGCCGCTCGGACGGAAGTAGAGGAGTATTCCAACAGCAGCGAATTGTATGACTCGTATAAAACGGATTTCCCCTATTTTTCGATGAAGGCCCTGAGATTTAATGGAAGTGCCACTTCGGTGTATTATGATTATTCCGCTGAGGCTGAAGTGATTGACCATCTGGGGGAGGGCCCTCATGAACCCTTTCATGATATAGTAACAGTAAAAAACCCCATTACGCTGCTTCAGGCTTATCGCAAGGAGGATATTCAGAAAGGCGGGGTTATTGAGATTTGTTATATAGACCTGAATGGTGAGACAGAGGAAAGGCCCTTCACCATAAACAGTGCGAACCTTTACAGCTACTCCCTGGCCGAAGTGAACGGATATATCATCTATGACTGGCTGGAGCTTTATACCGGCAGCTTTGTGGGTTTTCTGGTGGAGAATCAATTAGCCCAGGAGCAATATATGGAGACCAGGGATTATGAGATGGACTATAATCCTTATATCCAAAAAGTGCCTCTGATTCGAACAACCCTGAGAGATCGATTGAAAGAACTTGTAAGTTCAAAATAACCCTGAAAAAAGAACGCCGGAAAACTGGCGTTCTTTTTGTTCGAAGATGGGCCAAGGGGATTCATCAAAAAAGGGTAATAGGATTCCAGCATTATGCAGAACTCATTTCTTTATGAGAATAATTATACAAATTATACACGATAAGTATACAATATTCCTTTTATTAGAAACACAGCATTTTGTATCTTAAAGCCTTGAAAATTAAGATATTTAGTGTTATTTTGCCCAATGGGCATAAAAATATTATCGTTTTGTGAGAGAAAACCGAGAAAAACCCCTTGAATTTTCTTTAACAATTTACTACAATGAGACTATAAAAATTCAGGGAGGTTTATCATGGACAAGTTCTTTCAACTTCAAAAGAACGGAACGACAGTTGGAAGAGAGTTAGTTGCGGGCGCCACCACATTCTTTGCGATGGTGTACATCATTTTCGTAAACCCCAACATTCTCTCTGCCACCGGCATGCCGAAAGACGCGGTCTTTGTCGCCACCATTATCGCCACCGTTGTGGGCACCCTTTTTATGGGTCTGTTTGCCAACGTGCCCTACGCACTGGCGCCCGGTATGGGTCTTAACGCATTCTTTACCTATACCGTTTGCTTCGCGCTCGGATTCGAGTGGCAGGAAGCATTGGCCCTGGTCTTTATCTGCGGTATCATCAACATTCTTATCACCGTGACCAAAGTCAGAAAGGCAATTATCCGCGCTATTCCCAAAAGCCTTCAGTATGCCATCGGCGGCGGCATCGGTATGTTTATTGCTTATATCGGCATCAAAAACGGTAGCTTGCTGAAATTCACCCTCGACCCGGGCACCTATTTGTTCCTCGGTTCCACACCGGAGGATGCCACTGTTGTGGCTGACGCTTCCGCGGTTCCTGCCCTGGTAAACTTTACAGATATGGCCGCCATCCTCACCATCATCGGCCTGATCATTACCGTTGTTCTGCTGGTTTTGAAAGTCAGAGGCGCCATTCTTCTCGGCATCATCGCCACCACTTTAATCGGTATTCCCATGGGTGTTACCAATGTCAGCAATATCAGCTTTGACCTTGGCAGCATCGCTTCCTCCATCGCTTCCGTAAAGGAAACCACCGTCGCCATCTTCGGAAACCCGGGATTCGGAAGTCTGTTCCAAAATGCAGACAGAGCTTTCCTCGTGATTATCACCATCATCGCCTTCAGCCTTTCCGATACCTTTGACACCATCGGCACCTTTATCGGCACCGGCCGCAAATCGGGTATCTTTGATGACAACGACGAAAAGGCTTTGCAGGATGGAAAAGGCTTCGCTTCCAAGATGGACAAGGCTCTTTTTGCGGACTCCATCGCTACCTCCATCGGCGCCTTGTTTGGAACCTCCAACACCACTACATACGTTGAAAGCGCAGCGGGCATTGAAGCCGGCGGACGCACCGGTCTCACCAGCATTTGTACCGCTGTTCTCTTCCTCGCCTGCTTGATCCTTGCCCCCATCATCTCCGTTGTTCCTGCTGCAGCCACCGCTCCTGCTCTGATTGTTGTAGGTATCATGATGGCCGACTCCCTGGGCAAGGTGGATTGGGGCAACTTCCTGGAAGCCACTCCCGCATTCCTGACCGCTGTGATTATGACCCTGGCTTATAACATCTCCTACGGTATTGCCTTCGGCTTTATCGCATACTGCATCGTTAAGCTGGTCACCGGCAAGGTCAAGGAGATCCATCCCATTCTGGGCGGCGCTTCGATTCTCTTTATCATCAACTTTATCTTCCTGGCAATCAAAAACCTCTAATACCAAACAGTTTAAAAAGCCCTCCGGTCGTGAACCGCCCCAAGATTAGTGGACATTAACAAAAAGCTCCCCTAATGTAGGGTGGAAGAGTCAAGCAATAAACTGGCATCGCAATTCCAGCGGTGTCAGTTTGGTTTTAGTCTGAATGCGCTGGTGGTTATAGAAATAGATATAATCGTCAATAAGTGATTTAGCTTCTTCATAAGACTGAATTTTTACTCTGTTGATG
>JAKOTC010000001.1 GCA_029776465.1 Bacillota bacterium | reverse complement strand
TCGCATCATTGACGACCAATAAGGTTTTGACAATGATTTTTGTGCTGATTGACTTCTTATTCCTGGGTCTTTCTCTCAGCACGCTGGGCATGCCGGAAGGCGTGAAAGAGGCAATGCACCAGCTTGCCGCCTGGTCTGAGCTGGCCATTGCGCTGCTCTCCTTTTACGGCTCTGCGGCTGCCATTATCAACAACCAGTTCGGAAGAGTGGTTTTGCCCATCGGTAAGCCATGGGTTCAGAAAGCCGCCTGAATCGAATAAAGTAAAAGGTGTCTTGCACTTGCAAGGCACCTTCTTGTTTTATATAAAAGATTGTGATCAGAGCGTAATCTGCATACGCCGTTGCTGCTTTCCACCTCTATCAGCGTTAGGGAACCATAGCCTGGGGAAGAGTGGTAAACAATTTTCGCAGGTCCCCTTCAGGGCTTTGGAGACTCGGTGAGTTTCAAATTTCGCCTTAGCACCTCAATGCCCCGCCAGATAAAAGCCCGGTCGGAGAGGTCGGTGTCCAGGTCAGCTTCGGAAAGGGAGGGCCGGATGTTGTCTGTAAATTCTCGGATGGAAGAGGGGCGGGCGTCCCGGTTCATTGGACAGGCCAGCTGACATTGATCGCAGCCCCATACCATGCCGTTTTTGCAGATAGCCCTTTCTTCTTCCTCCGAAAGCTGGCCTTTTTTCTGCGTAATGGCGGAGAGGCATTTGCTACGATCCAAACCCGCCGGGGAAAGGGCGCCGGTGGGGCAGGCGGAAAAGCAGCGGCCGCAGTCCCTGCACTGGATCGGCTCACAGAGAGCGGACTCAATGGCTAAGTCCGTGAGCAACCCTCCCAGAAAAACAAATGAACCGTATTTCGGGGTGATCAAAAGCCCGTTTTTCCCGATGCAGCCCAATCCGGCAAGAGAGGCCGCATAAACCTCCCGCACCGGAGAACTGTCGGCAAAGGGGGAGAAGCGATGGCCCGGAAAAGCTTTCTCCAGTTCATCCACGATAGGGCTGAGAATTGTTTTGATGACCCGGTGATAATCGGGAAGGCGGGCGTATAGACACAGGTTGGTGGGCTGATAGGGCTGGGGCGGCAGATAGGGAAAGGAAGCGATGATAACCGTTTGGATCCCCTCAAAAGGAAGCCGCTTTCCGGGCAAAGCGACAAGCGCAAAAGGGGCAAAGCCGATCGGCTCTACCCCATGGTTTTTAAAAATTTGTTCTATTTGTTTCAACATCAACCGCATTTTGAATAGCCGCAATTTCGGCAGACCACACAGCCGCCCTCATGCTCCAGCGCCGAACCGCATTCCGAGCAGAATTTGGCGTGCTTATCCCCGGAGGAAGCCGAAGTGATGGTTTTGACAGGTTCGGACATCCGAGTCGGAATTCCTCCGCTTTCATAGATTTTCTGAACTTTTTGAATCACACGGGCGATGGCATCGGGGCAGGAGGTAGCACTCATGCCCTGTTGACGGATGGTGGAGGGGCAGCGGATGCCTCTCAGCTGATCCACCAACTCGTCCACCGAGATGCCGCTTCGGAGAGCGATGGAGGCCAGACGGGCGGTAGCCTCCGACTGGGAGGGGCAGCCTCCGGCTTTTCCGGTGTTGGTAAAGATCTCGCAGATGCCGTTCTCATCGAAATTCACAGTGATATAAAGCTTTCCGCAACCGATCTTCACGGCCTCGGTTATGCCGTTGGTCACCGTCGGGCGTGGACGGGGAACGATTTTAACGCCTATCGGGACAACCTGTTCTCCCTTATCATTGACAGTGACAAGACTTTCGGTCTTCGATTTTTCCTCTGCTTTTGTACCGGCGGAAAGCACCTGGGAGTCCCGGCTTCCGTCACGGTAGATGGTAACACCCTTACAGCCGAGCTGATAGGCCAGCATATAAACCTCGCGGACATCCTCCACCGTTGCGCTGTTTTGGAAGTTGACGGTTTTGGAAACCGCATTATCGGTATGATCCTGGAAGGCGGCCTGTATCCGGATATGGTAAATGGGGCTGATATCGTGGGAGGCGACAAACACTCTTTTGATTTCCTCGGGGATTTCCTCGATATGCTGCAGAGAGCCTTCCGCCACAACCCTTTCCATTAATGCATCGCTGTATATTCCCGCCTTTTCCAAGGCGCTTTTCAGCATGGGATGAACCTCCACCAGCTTGGTGTTGTCCATGATGTTGCGGATGAAAGCGTATGCGAACACCGGTTCGATGCCGGAAGAACAGCCCGCGATGATGGAGAGGGTGCCGGTGGGGGCAATCGTGGTGATGGCCGCATTGCGAAGTGCGGGTCCGTCTTTATAAATGCTCTCGGAGAAAAGAGGGAAGGTGCCCCGGGTTTTGGCAAGCTCCATACTGGCAGCCCGTCCGGTCTTGGTGATAAAGCTCATCAATTCGCCGGCCAGTTCCACCGCCCGGTCGCTGTTATAGGGGATTCCCAGTTCCAGCAGCATATCCGCAAAACCCATGACGCCCAGCCCGATCTTACGGGTTTTACGGGTGGTCTCCGCGATTTTGTCCAGGGGA